>NZ_QUOK01000005.1:0-300000 GCF_003390325.1 Rhodohalobacter sp. SW132
GATCACAATAATCAAACTCCCGATTACTACCAAACCGTAATGCCCTATCTCATCGTAAAGGATGTAAATGAGTTCCTGGATTTCACACAAAAGGTGTTTGGGGCTGACGTTAAGATGAAACACACTGATGATGACGGACGCATTGTCCACACCGAAATTACGATTGGTGATAGCACACTGATGGCGGGTGAAAGCAATCAAGACTGGAGTTCTCAGCCTGGTGGATTGTATGTAAATGTAGACTCGGCTGATGAAATTTTTAAAAAAGCTTTGAACGCAGGAGCCGAAACAGTGCTGGAACTTTCCGACAAAGAATACGGACGTACCGGCGGTGTGAAAGACAGTAATGGAAATACCTGGTGGATTACCTCTCACCGATAATTTCACTATCTCCTTTTAAAAACTCTCACCAAAGAATTACAGCAACATGATGTTGATATAAAAATCTCAACCTCCATCATACTTTCATTACAGAAAGAAATTATATATCCAGTGGATCCAGATAAAGCTTTTTGATACTTCCCCAAATATTTGCCTATTCCCTGACTATATCAACGTCAACTGGAGTTTACAAAAAAACCTGATCAGGTTTTAAAAACTGATCAGGTCTTTATCCAAAGTTTCATTTCAAGAATCAGCAGGATACCTTCGGATTAAAAGGCACTAACATCCCGTTTGGATTGTCTTTGTAAAGCCAGACATGCAGGCTCCAGTGTGGCACTTCCTGAGCCATTAATGGCGGAACACCATCAATATCGAATGGATGGTCGCCAAAATGTGGTTGATCCTGGCCAATGTTAATCACAATGTACTCAACACCTACCAGCTTTAAATTACCGTTTTTATCCGGTTCGTAGAGAAGAGCCTCAGGGTTCGCCGGATCAAAAATTGGATCCACCAAGTCTTCATTCGCCCAGTGATATCCCATGCCACCTAAACCCGGAACTTCTACACAATGATCATCCCCTTCGTAACCGGCACGAACAGCCTGTGTTGTGGAGTGATATCGGGCCGTTGCACGCCTGACCAGCTTAATTAAATCTGAATCGACGCCCTCATACTTTTTATCAGTCTTTGAATCCGATATATAAATCTCTGCATTCCTGTCGGTATCAGCCACCGGACTTGTAAGTTGGTTACCATCACATCCTGTTAAAAATATTGCCAAAATAGCGATCAGGCCGAGTCGGTTGATCAAAGAGGTCTGAATCATCCTGTTTTCCTTTTTTAGTAGTTTATATTTAGCCATACCAATCTCCAATATTTATGTTTAGTTGTTTTTTTATTATGAATCGGATTCTGCAGTTTAACTCCCCCATGCATAAATCAGATCATTTCCTTAACAGCCAATTTCTTAATCCGAAGGGCTAAAAATGGTTATCCTGTTATCTGCCGGCTCTATCGTTCTTAAATATTCATAGATCGCCTCCAGATCTTCGCTCTCCATATCCGCATACATCAGCCAGGGCATCATGGTCTGAAACTGCCCGGGTTCAACTCTGCGTGGAACGTATGTGCTGTCGGCATACACTTTAAACCGCGTGACAAACTGTTCTTTGGTCCAGTTCCCGATTCCCGTTTCATGTGGTGTTATATTCGCTGAGCGTACGACCGAACCATCCGGCAGCTTAAATTCATTACCTCCGGCAAGCATTTCACCTACAAACGAACCCTTTTCAATCCGTGTGTGGCAGTCCGCACAGGCAGCGGCATTAACAAGGTATCTGCCATAATTATTAACATCCTCTTTTTCCGGTTTTGGCTGTAAGTTGGGTTTCACCGGCATGGTATTTATCAGGAAATTCACCGGGAAATCATATTCTGAAGGGGGGCGTTCATATTCAACCGGCTCAAGAGTTCGAAGGTAGGCAATGATAGCGTGGACATCTTCTTCGGCCAGCTGGGAGTAGTTTGGATATGGCATAATTGGAAAAAGTGCAGATCCATCTTTTGACACACCGGAAGTTATAGCCCTGAAGATCTCACCATCGGTCCAGTCGCCCAACGCTGCAGGGGTTAAGTTTGGAGCAACAAAACTACCCGGCACTCCCAAATTATCCCGATCAAAAACTTCGCCCCCCGCTCCTTTGGTGCCCGGTTTGAGTGGCCCGGCAAACAGACTAAAATCTCTAACCGCATGGCAATCCATACAGAGCATAACATGATTTGCCAGGTATCTTCCGTGATCTACAATTTCATCGGTGATCTCTACACGGATTTCCGGTGCTGGTCCAACATCGGGTAAAACCAGCTTTACATAGCCGATAACAACTACAATAAGGATTGGAATAAAAGCCAAAGAATAAATTGAATAGCGGATCGGTTTTTTCATGAGGTTCAGGATGCAGGTTTCAGGGTTCAAGGTGCAGGGCTCTGCTAACCTTAATTACAGGAAAAAACCATAACCCGGCTCATCTCTCTTTAATTTTTTTTTATTACTTTCTGTTTCGCATGCTTTCACAGGTAAATTGTTTAACTACCTGAAGCAGATTAGGCATCAACATCTTGAACTCTGCACCTTGAACCCTGAAACCCATACTCCAACCAGGCTTATACAAGAATTTTCTGCCGGCGATAGTACCGCCCTGAATCAGCTTTTTGAGCTGATCTACGAAGAGCTTCATAGTGTAGCCCGCAGGCAGCGAAACCGGTGGAACGGTATGAATACCCTGAACACCGTTGCCCTGATCCATGAAACATATTTGAAACTCTGGAAACATCAGCCTGACCAGATTGAAAACCGTCGTCACTTTTTGGCAATCGCTTCAAAAGCGATGCGCCAGGTTCTGATCAATTATGCTGAAAAAAAGGCTGCCCAGAAAAGAGGCGGGAACGCTGTTCCGGTTTCTGCAAGTGAGATTGAACTGATAGCAGATGATCAGGCAGCAATTGAACTTCTTGAGATAAATGAAATCCTGAACCAGCTTGAAAGAGAAAATGAACGCCAGGCGAAAGTTTTTGAGTGCCGGTTCTTTGGAGGAATGACGGTTGAAGAGACCGCATTTGCAGTAGACATCTCTCCTGCTACGGTAAAACGAGACTGGCAGGCGGCCTGTAACTGGATCTATAACGAAACAATGTAGTGAGCTTCTGTACAATCAATTTCTGTAGTTAAAGATGAAGTCATAACCTGAACCCTGATGCCTGTGCCTTGAATTCTGACACCGCATTTGAATTAGCCGAACGGCTGCTTGATTATCCGGAATCAGATTGGGATCAACTGATTATGGATTGGTGCGGCAACGATACGGAACTCAGGAAAGAAGTCACAAAAATTGCCGGTCAAAATCGAAATGCCCGTGATTTTGTTGAAAACCTGCAGAAGAGAATCTATACTCTTACAAAATCATCTCTTGCTACGGAAGCCATCCTGCCTGAAGAGATAGCCGGTTACAAGGTCCTTCAAAAACTGGGAGCAGGCGGCAGCGCAACGGTTTACCTGATCGAGCTATTCAACGGCCAAAAAGCTGCCCTGAAATTGCTTCACGGTATTCTGACCGACTCCTTTTCGAGCCACCGGTTTGAGGAGGAAAAGCGGATCCTTTCCACTCTTAATCATCCAAATATTTCCCGGTTAATTGAAGGAGGTTTCTCCGACACAGGTGAACCGTATGTGGTTATGGAACTTGCCGATGGAATTCCTATCGACAGATACTGCAGCCTCAACCGGCTGACCATTGAAGAACGGGTTCAACTTTTTCAAACTGTTTGCAGAGCTGTGAATTATGCACACCAAAATCTTGTGGTACATCGGGATATCAAACCGGAACATATCTTGGTTTCGAAAGATGGCCAGATAAAACTGATCGATTTTGGTATTGCTAAATTACAGGAACCAACACCGGTTCAATCTGCCGTATTTAAAACACGTACAGGAATGCGGGTCATGACACCAGAATATGCCAGTCCGGAGCAGGTGCGGGGTGAAGCAGTTTCTACCGCTTCAGATATCTATTCTCTCGGTGTTCTGCTTTATCTTCTGCTCACCGGTAAACATCCATATCGTTTTCAAACAACTTCAATGCTTGAAGTGGAGAGGATTGTTTGCATACAGGAACCTCCCAAACCGAGTTCCATCGTCCAAAAATGTACGATTAATGAATTAGAAATCGCCGGGCATCATAATATCTCTCAAAAACAGCTTGGAAGACGACTTTCAGGAGATCTTGACCGAATCGTACAGAAAGCGATGAGAAAAGTACCCTCTCAACGTTATGCTTCCGTCCTGGCGTTCTCTTATGATCTTGAAAATTATGTAAAGGGTAAACCGGTTATCGCACGGGCACCTACGATCCGTTATCGGGCTCGCAAATATATCACCCGTCACAGGTGGGGACTTTCTGCTGTTGCACTTGTAATACTTACACTGAGTGCAGGTTTGATCGGTACTCTGTGGCAGTCTCATCAAACCAAAATGTTTGCTGAACGTGCAGAAACCCAGGCACAGATAGCGGGCCAGGTTACCGATTTTCTCGTCAACCTGTTTGAATCGGGTGATCCTGCTGTAACCCAGGGTGCAACTATTACGATCGACCAACTGCTTGAACGTGGTGTAGCTCAGGCGCTTGAATCGCCCGGGGAATCATCTGTGCAACTACACCTATTGTCAGTTTTGGGCAGAGTATACAATGGTATGGGCATCCATTATAAAAGTGCGGAACTGTTTGAGGCTGCTTTGGAAAAAGCCATGAATCAGAACCCTCCGGATCTGCTTCTGATAGCGGATCTACAAAGCAGGCTCGGATACAATATGAGAATCATGGGAAATCTTCCCGCCGCCGATTCCCTATACCATCTGGCACTCGATAACCGAAGATCTGTATTAGGTGAAGACGATCCGCTGAGCATTCGGAGCCTGGACGAATGGGCCGGAGTTCATGCTTATCGCACCCGCGACACCAACCTTGCCGACTCCCTCTTCCAGGATATCGTAACCAGGCGAAGAGCTTCTCTCGATCACTACGACAAAGATTTCGCCGAATCTCTAAATAACCTGGCCTACATTAAAATGATGAAACGAGAGTATCACCTGGCCATCCAGAACTATGAAGAATCTGCTGAAATCTACCGGGAAGTATTGGGAGAAAATCATCCCGAACTGCTGCGAACCCAATCAAGTCTGGCGGTTGCGTACCATCGGGCAGGAAACTACGGACGCTCAGAACAGATGTTCCACACATTGATTGATGCACGCAAAAATGTTTTGGGAGAAACCCACCCACAGGTTGCGGTTTCCTGGCATCATCTGGCTGAACTGTTAAAAGATACCGGGCGACTGGACCAGGCTGTCTCTGCGATTGAAAAAGCCGCATTCATCATGCAAAACCTGGAAGCTCCCTATCAATTTCATCCTGATATTCTTTTTTCTATGGCATTACTTTACGAGCAGACAGATCAAACAGAACTTGCATCTGAAACCTATCGCAAAGCCGGGGAGAAATGTTCTGAAATACGAGGAGCCCAGTCTCCCGGTTGTCTTAGAATTTACCAGTCGATAGGTGAATATTTCCTTAGCCAGGAATTGAACTCTGAAGCCCGATTTTATCTGCAGCAGGCTTTCGATGGATATAGTCAACGGTTAGATCCGGAGAGTGAAACGTTACAAAACCTCACTGTGATGCTTGAAGCTGTTGAGTAAACTTTATCCTGAACCTGACGCCTTGGTTAAACACGGCTATCGCACTCTGCCCATACAAAAGGGGATAACTTAGAATTTCCTTTTTCGATAAAAAACAGGGTCAGCCAGACAAGACTCCTCCGGCTTGAATACACACTCTATTACCTAAAATAATAACTCACTTTCAAAAGAAAGTTTGGTTCTACAGACCCCGAGTCAGTTAAGTTGGATTGATGATTATCTTTTTGAACCAGACCTCCAAGGATTTAAAATCCTTGGAGGTTTAAGCCAAGGCTACAAATTCCACCCCTAAAACAGACTGGTCTGGTCTCCACCATTGGAATTCCCGGGCAAGGTCAAATCAGTCCCAATGTCCCTGTTCAGAGCTTTAATAAAATGCGCCGCAAGCGCCGGTGATTCTTTCTCTTCGTTCTGATGCACAAAAAAATGGATGTTTTGCAACCCCTGGTCGGTCCACGTTTTCAGCCGACTGGCCCAATCATCCAGCCGGGAGTAGTCGGTTTTGTGATTGGCACCCACATACCGGATGAACGCCTCGTTGTTGGTCAATCGCATATGCAGCAGATCGCGGCGGCCGGCGGTATCCACAATCACATTGGCTGCATTATTCTCCTCTAAAAGCGCATATAGCTCTTTTGCTATTTCCGGATCGTTAAACCAATCCGTATGGCGGAATTCAACGGCAAGCGGCACATCACCGGGCCACAGTTCAAAAAAGTTTTTAACACGGCCAAAATGTTTCGGGGAAAAATTACCGCGCAGCTGCAAAAATACAGTGCCAAGCTTCTCCTTAAAGTGTACAATACTATCGAAAAATTCTTCGATATCTCCTTCGATATTGTTCAGCCATCTTCTGTGGCTAATGGTTTGATATACTTTCGGAAAAAACCTGAAATCCTCCGGAGTTTTCTCATACCACTCCTGCACCTGTTCTTCTGGGAAATTCCGGTAAAACGTGGCGTTCAGTTCAATGGCGTTAAACTGCGTGGCATAATATTCCAGTTCATCTTTTGTACCCCTCGGATAGAAATTTTTTAGCTCCTGCCTGTTCCATTTTGCGCATCCAACATACACGGAGGGGATTCCTTCCTTTTTCCGGGCTGATAAAACACCAGCGGTCCCGGGATGATCATCCGGCAGTGAAAAATCAATACCCTCTGGGTTATCAGTACTTCCAAATTTCATAGCTAATTAACTCCTATCTTTTGATTTAACAGTTAAATTTATTGATAATTTATCATTCCATTGACAACGGACATTAATACAAGATGCCACTTTAAATAATCAATTACACAACACAAGATGACTGCAACCATCATCCAAAAAGAGCTTCGGGAACTGGCAGATCCAAAAGTAGCCGAACACTCGGCCCGTTTTTTCAAAACCGGAAAGGGGGAATATGGTGAGGGGGACGTTTTTCACGGAATTCGGGTACCAAAACAGCGAAAAATTGCAAAAAAATATCGCGACCTGCCACTTAACGAAGTGCAAACTCTTCTACAGTCAGACTACCACGAAGAGCGGCTCACAGCCCTGTTGATTCTTGTGTACCGGTTTCCAAAAACTGATCCCGACCTGCAAAAAAAGATTTATTCCTTCTACCTGTCCAGCACAGACCGGATTAACAACTGGGACCTGGTGGACAGTTCAGCCCCGAAAATTGTGGGGGCATGGCTGCTGAACCGGTCAAGGAATATCCTTTTTGAACTGGCAAAATCTGATAACATTTGGGAACGGCGTATTGCCATCATGGCTACGTTCTACTTCATCAAACAGAACGATTTTGAGGATACGCTAAAGATAGCCGAACTGCTTTTGGATGATCCGCACGATCTTATTCATAAAGCCACCGGGTGGATGCTCCGTGAAATTGGCAAGCAAAATGAACCCTTACTGGAATCATTTTTAAAGCCCCGTTACGGCAACATGCCCCGAACCATGCTCCGGTATGCCATTGAAAAGCTGCCAAAGAATAAGCGGAAAGCGTACCTCAAGGGGACCATGGATTCATCGTGAATTGACCGATCACAAAAAAATCTCTTGGATGGAGACAGGTTATCTCCGATCATACGGGTAGAATTTCTGATATCTTCTGTTTAGAATTCACCCTGCCTCGGCTGCAAGCACATCATCCACGACGGGATCTCCGAGAATTTCCCGGATTCTCTGAATGGCTTCATCCGGCTTATTTTCTCGAAACAGGTCCAGGGCATCTGAATCGATCAGCTGATACCAGAGGTTTTTCCGTGTTTCAAAATCATCATAATGGCGGCTCATCGGGTCCCGAAGTTTATGCATGAGTGTCAAAAACGTATCGTACTCTTCCCCAAACTCCTTTTCAAACCGTTCACGCAACCGCACCGCAAGTGTTGGGGCTGCACCGCTGGTAGAGATCGACAGGGTAAGCGGTCCCCTTTTTACGATCGATCCGAATGAAAAATTAGCGTGTGGTATGTCATCCATCACATTTACAAGAATGCCCCGCTCTTCCGCTTCATTGAAAATTCGTTTATTTTCATCGGCTTCAAATTGAGCCGCAATCACCAGGAATGCCCCTTCAAGGTCGCCCTCATGGTATCGGCGGTTGATCCATTCAAATCGTCCCTCATCAGCCCATGCCCGTAAGGTATCGCTCAATTTTGGGCTGATCACCGTTAACTTCGCGTGACGCTCCAGCAGCTCTCCGGCTTTTCTCTCCGCTTCGTGATCGCCTCCGATCAACACGGTTTTCTTTTTGTGAAGCTGGGTTAAATAGATTGGATAGGTATGCATGAATTTGTGGTTTTAGTGGGCGCTTAATGTTTTAAAAGCCGGATAAATCAAAAGTTTTAGACAGATTGCCGCAAAATAATCCGGTATTTCTACTATTTCGAATATCGCACTATTTGCTATGATGACCATTTTTAAAATTCTGCGTTGGCAGATGGATTCCGCATTCCGTTTTCGTATTATTTTTCCATCGGCCGTCTCGTTCGTGTTCATTGCCTTCAACCGGTTCCGTACAAGGGATGCAGCCAATCGTGGGGTAACCGCTATCGTGAAGCGGATTGTAGGGAAGATTGTGTTTGTTGATATATTCCCAAACATCATCATTACTCCAAGTGGCAAGCGGGTTGATTTTAATCACTTCATTCAGCGGATCCCACTCAATCACCTGAGTCTTTTTTCTCGTTACGGCCTGGTTACGCCGAACCCCGGTAATCCAGGCTCTTTTATCGGTTAGATAATTTTTTAAAGGCAGCACTTTCCTGATATGACAGCATCTGTCCGGATCTGATTTCCAAAGCTCCCCGCCATAAGTTTCAGCCTGCTCATCCAATGTAAGATTTGTGCTCACCCTTTCAACTTCTATCCCGAACCGCGCCTCAATTTTATCCCGCAATTGATACGTTTCATTGAAAAGAAGATGTGTATCGAGATAAAAAATTCGAATCGGGATCTGCTGTGTTACCAGTCGGTGGATCAAATACACACCCGATAGGCCAAAACCGGTTCCAAGGACAATCTCGCGCCCAAATTCCCGGTATCCCCAGCTGAGTAATTCATCCGGATGGCGATTTTCAAATCGACGGTTAAGATCCCGGATCAGATCCAGATCGATTTTCCGCTGACTGACTTCTTCACTTTTATTAATGAATGTGGATTCTGTATCAGGTTCAAAAAGCAGGTCTGAAGCAATCTGTATATCTGTTTCATTTTTCATGATGGGTATCTCCCCACTTAGCCGGTTACTGTTTTTCGTTGTTCAATCTGAAGATGATTTTTATTCTCATAAGGCTCCTTAAACCATGCAAAATCGTGACCGAGTGCTGCCAGTTTTCCAATCACAATGGTGGCCGGCGGTGAAAGCTCAGCCGCTTTATCTACGATTGTGTCCAGTGTGCCGATTACTGTTCGCTGGCAATCGTAAGTCGCTTTTTCTATTATAGCAACCGGTGTTTCAGGAGATCTTCCATAGAGATACAGTTTGCTGATAATGGCTGGTAAATTTTTCATTCCCATTAAAATGACCAGGGTGTCAGAATGGGCAATATTCTCCCAGTTTTCGAACAACTCATCTTTATTTTTTGTGTAGCCTGTAACCACAGTAAACGATCTCGCTTGTCCCCGGTGTGTAAGCGGAATACCAGCATATGCAGGAGCGGCAATTGCGCTGCTGATTCCGGGTACAATTTCGAAATGAATTCCTTCTTTGGCCAGGGCCTCGCACTCCTCCCCTCCGCGGCCAAAAACAAAAGAGTCGCCTCCTTTCAGTCTCACTACCGTTTTTCCCTCTTTTGCTTTCGCAACCAAAATCCGGCTGATCTGCTCTTGCGAAACTGACCGCTTGTCAGGTCGTTTACCTACATAAATTCTTTCAGAATCTTTCGGTGCATTCGACAGAAGTTCAGGGTTTGCCAGCCGATCATAAACCAGAACCTCCGCTTTTTTGATGGTATTCAAGCCGCGAACGGTAATCAAATCGGGATCCCCCGGGCCAGCTCCCACAAGAAATACTTTACCTTTCGGTTGATAAGATGTTCTGTTAAGTATACTCATTCTGCCACCTCTGCTTCTTCAAGTAATCCTGTTCGTTCATAAAAATCGCCAAAAGATTCTCCTTCATTCCGGTTTTCACTATAGCGGCGCAGCAACGGGGTTACTTCACTGATCAGATCTTCGAGCGGCACCAGTTCTTTATACAAGCTGTTCAGACGGGTTCCAGACGGATCACCACCAATAAATACTGAATATTTATTCAGCGATTGCCCCACAAAACCGATATCCGCCACGTATGGACGGGCACAGCCGTTCGGGCAGCCGGTCATTCGCACCGATAAATTTTCGTCTTCAAGACCCAGATCGTGTATCACGGATTCCAGGTCACGAATCACATCCGGAAACACCCGTTCCGATTCGGTAATCGCCAGCCCGCAGGTTGGCAGCGCCGGGCATGCCATGGAGAGTTTGAGCAGATTTGAATACTCTTCGCCCCATACAATTCCATGTTCACGAAGTAACTTATCAACACCAGCTTTATCCTTTTCAGCGATGTTCGTGAGCAGCAGGTTGTGATTGGGAGTGAAACGGACTTCCGGCTGAAATTTCTCGATCGTCTTGCGAAGTCCCGTTTTAAGCTGACGATCTTCATCATCCTTAATCCTGCCGTTTTCGATGGAAAGTCCTAAAAACCACTTTCCGTCCGATTGCTGATGCCAGCCTAAGTAGAGATTCAGTTCAAATTTTGGCATATCGCGAAACGGTTCAAGTGAATAACCCAGACGTTCTTCCAGTTCGGCTTTGAATTTTTCAATCCCCCAATTATGGATCAGGTATTTCATGCGAGCCTGTTTGCGATTTTTCCGATCTCCATTATCTCTCTGAATTGCAATGATTTCCTTCACCACCTCGCTCACTTTCTCCGCCGGAATATATCCGATATGATCACCCAGTCGCGGAAACGTACTCTCTTTTTTATGGTGCATTCCCATTCCGCCGCCGACCACTACATTAAACCCTTCAATCGTATTACTCTCATCAAAAAATGCCACCAGTCCGATATCCTGAGTATACAGATCTACACTATTGTCACCCTGCAGTGCAACAGCGATTTTGAATTTTCGGGGCAGGTAATCTTTCCCATAAAGCGGTTCTCCATTTTTTACCTCTTCCTCACCGGAGTAGACCTTCTCTCCATCAAGAAAAATTTCGTGGTAGGCGTTGGTTGCCGGGAGCAGTTCATCTGATAATCGGTCTGCAAAGGCCTGGGCCTGGGATTGACGGCCATCGATATCCGGCACCGGGGTAGCCATTACGTTTCGCACAATATCCCCGCACGCACCAACGGTTGTGATCATTGCCCGGTTTAAATCCTGAAGTGTGGCTTTCAGTTCTTTTTTGATGACTCCGTAGAGCTGGAACGTCTGCCGTGTAGTGGCGCGAATTGTGCCATCACCATACTGATCAACAATATCATCAATCGCAAGGTACTGCCCGGCTGTGATTCGTCCGCCCGGAATCCGACCACGGATCATAAACATCCAGTGTTTGTCCCTCCCTTTTCTGAGGTCGCGGTCATCCTGTTGATACGAGCCGTGAAATTTTAATATCTGGTAGGCTTCCTTGCTGATTGACGGTTCATCGTTTTCCATCTCTTCAGCAAGAGGGCCGCGTAAATAGTTACTGTTCTCTTTTATAACTTCAACTTTGCTCTTTTTTCTCATATATATATGTTTTTAAAAAAACCTCCGGGATTTCAGACCACAGGTTTTATCCTTATGGATAAACCACGGAGGCTTGAGGTTACACTGCTTAAGTTATCGTTCGATAGGTGCATCAATTAGGTTTCCCCATTCCGTCCATGAGCCATCGTAATTCCGAACATTGGGGAATTCCAGCAGTTCATTCAATACAAACCAGGAGTGTGCCGAACGCTCCCCGATTCTGCAATAGGCGATAATATCTTTATCAGGGGTAATTCCTTCTTCTTCATACAAGGATTTGAGTTCCTCTTTGGATTTGAAAGTCCCGTCTTCGTTCACAGCTTTCGACCACGGAATATTACTTGCTCCCGGGATATGACCGGCTCGCTGAGACAACTCATTGAGACCCTCAGGTGCCAGGATTTTCCCGCTAAACTCATCCGGAGAACGAACGTCCACCAGGCCGTGTTTATCGCTGCCAAGTGTCTGGGCAACATCATCCCGAAACGCCCTGTATTCCTCCCTTACATTTTCAATCGTATAATCCGCGGGATCAACTTCGGTGGTTTTTGTGGTTAACTCCCGGTTTTCAGCTTCCCACTTTTTGCGGCCGCCATCCAGAATTCGGACATCCTCATGGCCGTAATATTTCAGGAGCCAGTAGGCCCATGCGGCAAACCAGTTGTTGTTATCACCATACAGAATGATGGTGGTATCGTTGCTGATTCCGGATTTCGAAAGCAGGTTTTCGAAATCTTCTTTTGAGGCGATGGTGCGCCGAAGCTGATCCTGCAGTTCTGTTTTCCAGTTCCAGCCAATGGCTCCGGGAATGTGGCCCGAGTCGTAGGATCGGGTGTTCACATCAACTTCTACAAACCGGACTCCTTCGTCGGTCAGATGATTGGCGGCCCAGTCGGTCGATACCAGTGTTTTTTCTTGTGTGAGTGTTGCAGACATAATAAAAGTGCTTTGTGTTACGGTTTGCGGTTTAGGATTAATTCACAAAGCCAGCGTCAGCAGAGATAGAAGAGCAAAATTTAAACATAAAAAAAGCCCGCTATCTATGCCGGATAGCGGGCTTTTTGAAAAGTTATTTATAAATCAACCAGTCATTTTAACCCGCTATCGTTATGCATGCACATACAGCACATCATAGCCATCGGGCTACACATCATAACGATATTCAGATTTAAAACTTGGCTGTTCATATTTTGAAAATGTTTACTTGGTTTCTATCACTGCAAGCAGATTAATAACAATTAACTTATATATCAAAATTGATTGAAATTTAAATTTCCCGATGACTTCAAACTATCATATTTGGATAATGCAAACTAAAAAAGCGCTTTTATTTGTTTAAAATTTCGCTTATAAATGCTCATTTGAAGATTTCTTCTGAAAATAAATTAAGAAAATCTTCAAATACTGTGCGTATTCTTATTAATCGACATCGTTTTCAAACATTGATGCCATACGTTCGAATAGAAACTGAAACCAAAAATTCCGCGGTTTATTTATCGATTGACATAAGGGTGTCAAAACTGCGAAGTACTTTTCCAATCGATCCTTTTTCAAACGTATAAAATTCCAAAACCAGTTTTTTCAAATTATATCATCCACCAACCCTGCTGGCGTGTCATAGGTTTTCAGTTTTACAGTCATCCATAAATCACCTGGTGATTTCTCAATATGTTATTATTGACACGACACTTCATCCTTCAGAATATCAAAATTCCATGCCTACACTCCTTAAAAATATCTATTCAAAACCGTTTTATGAGAGTTTTTCCGAAACGGTATATCAAACTATCCCTTCTTTTGATCAGGAAAAATTCATTCACCTCATTTTTAATGATGAATTTGATACGTATGAACTGAAAGATAGAATGCATCATACCGCAACCGTAATGCATCAGTTTCTATCTGATGATTTTCCTGAGGCCATGGTTCAGATCAAAGATATCATCAAAAATCTCCGGCAAACCGAGCAGAAAAAACTCTCACTGGAATTCATGTTTTTCCCGGATTATGTGGAACAGTACGGACTGAACCATTTTGAACCTTCCGTTGATGCGATGGAATTCATCACACAGTTTACCAGCTGCGAATTTGCAGTTCGTCCGTTCATTCTGGAATACGATCAAAAAATGCTGGACCGGATGCAGGCCTGGTCAGATCATGAAAATCACCACGTGAGGCGGCTTGCCAGCGAGGGATCAAGACCGCGATTGCCGTGGGCGATGGCACTTCCCCCGCTAAAAAGTGACCCGGCTCCCATCCTGCCGATCCTGGAAAACCTGAAGGAAGATCCATCTGAATATGTTCGCAGAAGTGTGGCGAACAACCTGAACGACATCTCAAAAGACAACCCGAAAGTTACGAAATCCATTGCAGTCCGCTGGCTCGACACCTCCGCTGAGACCGACGCACTGGTTAAACACGGCTGCCGCACTCTGTTCAAACAAGGAGATATGGAGGTCATGAACCTCTTCGGATTCAGCAGCGAAAAACTGGAGTGTGCAGAATTTGTAATCCACACTCCACGGGTAAAACGAGGAGATGTATTAGAATTTTCTTTCTCAGTGAAAAACAGAGATCAACAATCAAGGCTTCTCAGGCTGGAGTACGCACTCTATTTTCTGAGAAAAAATGGCACCCATTCAAAGAAAGTATTTAAAATAAGTGAACGGGAAATTGAGCCGGGAGAAGAATTATCCATCACCCGGAAACAGAGCTTTCGTCCTATCAGTACCCGCAAATACTACCCGGGGCAGCAAAAAGTTTCTGTGATTATGAATGGTAAAGAGAGTGATTCCTATTCTTTTAGACTGATATAGTCAACTTTGATAAAAAATAAATTTGCGTAACTAAATAGTTACATATAAATTAGTAACCAAACGGTTACACTTTATAAACGACTATGTCGCAAAAACTTTTCCACGCAATTTCGGATCCGACCCGCCGGGAGATCATCGATCTCCTTGCCGATAACACCCTTCCTGTAAATGATGTGGCGGAGCGGTTTGAGATCAGCCGTCCTGCCGTATCCAAACATATTAAAATACTGAATGAGTGCGGGCTGGTGGTGATCAAAAAAGAAGGGCGAAAGCGCTATTGCCGTGCCGATACGCGAAAGCTGCAGGATGTAATGGAGTGGTTACAGCGATACCGAAAATTCTGGGATACCCGACTGGATGCACTGGAAACAGCTTTGGCAGAGGATCAAAAAAATATTGAATAAAATTAAAACTGATCTATGAAGAATTCCCATAGAAACTCAGCTCTTAAGATAGTCCGCAAATTCGATGTGGCCCCGGAAAAAGTATTCGATGCCTTTACAAAACCCGAGGCCATGCGGGTATGGTGGACCAGCGACACAGAATTTGATATTGATTTGAAAGTTGGTGGGCAATGGACCATCACTCGGGAAGAAAATGACATGACACTAACCATGACCGGTGAGTACCTCGAAGTGGATCCGCCGCACCGGCTGAAATATACTATCGCTATGCCACAGTTCTCGCCCAACAGCGACGTTATCATGATAGACATCAAACCGGATAGGAAAGGATGTGTAGTTACATTCGTGCAAACGGGAAAAGATATTGCGGCTGAACTTCATGAATTACCAGAGGGTGCGGTTTCAGAAAGCGAAAAGGGATGGCAGCAGGGTTTCGACCTGATGGCTGCTGCCTGGAAAAATAAACAAGAATAGAATTCATTTATTTTCAACCACTTTTTTTTACGAGATGAAAAGTCTTTGCACTCTTTTCGGTTTGATACGCTCATACAGGATTATAGCGATCCACTGCCAAAACTGTTAAGAGACCCCAAGTGAATTTCCCAAAATAAGAATGGACCAATATGATTAAAAACTCTGAACAAACCATCCATAACCATGAAAACCATAACCTTTCTGGCAACTATTCTATTCGTTGTAACAATACAAATACAAACCATAAATGCACAAGATATGAATCCAAAAATCACCACATTCTTGATGTTTGAAGGTGATGCAGAAGAAGCAATTACATTTTATACATCTCTGTTTGATGACTCCGAAATCGTTCGTATTGCAAAATACGGGCCTGACGGACAGTTTGGGCCGGACGCTGAAGGCACCGTACAACACGCCCTCTTCACCCTGAAGGGACAACCATACATAGCAATTGACAGCTATGGGCACGATTTTACATTCACACCCGCCATCTCGCTGTTTGTAGAATGCGATTCCGAAGAAGAGATTGACAAATTGTATGAAAAACTGAGTGACGGCGGCGAAGTGGCAATGCCGCTCAACAATTATGGATTCAGCACTAAGTTCGGCTGGGTTCAGGACCGGTTCGGGGTCTCCTGGCAGTTGAATTACGGGGCGTTAGAATTTGAATAACTTGGTAAGTTAAACCCTCCAAGGGTTTGGAACCCTTGGAGGGTTTTTAATTAAGACCATCTCAACTCATAAAAACCTATGCCTAATATCGAAATCATCAACTATCTAAATGCACCCGGCGAGGCCGTGTTCAAAGCCCTCACCACTCAAAAAGGGCTCTCGGAAGTCTGGACTCGCCAGTGTGATGTAAAACCCGAAACCGGTTATACCTGTACATTCGGTTTCGGTGATGAAGATCCCACGAAATTTAAAATCACAGAACTTCTACCCAGCCATACCCTCCGATGGCACTGCACCGAATCGGACCCGGAGTGGATTGGAACGAATGTTTCTTTCGATCTCAGGGAAGAAAACGGGAAAACAAAAGTAACTCTGGTGCACGGTGGATGGAAAGAAATAACCGAGTTTTACCGATGGTGCAACTACAACTGGAGCTTTTTTCTCCATAGCCTGAAAAACTATTGCGAAGAGGGGAAAGGAATTCCGTTTCAGGAACGGAAATTTTGATTATTAAACTTAATCAGACCTCCAGGGTTTTTGAAACCCTGGAGGTATTTTCAACTCTGATCCGTAATGTCTTCCCGAAATTTCGGGACGGTTTTTCTTCAACCTCTAACATCAAACTTTATGAACAAAAAGCACGGCATTTTTCCCGAACCCGGAACCGTCCAATTCGAACGCCTCCTCCCCGGCCCGCCGGAACGGATCTGGGATTATCTCACCAAATCGGAACTGAAGGAGAAATGGCTCTCCGCAGGTGATGTGGAACCACGCGTAGGCGGAAAAGTCGAATTTCGGTTCAAACACAATGACCTCTCCGACGTCGATGAACCCATTCCTGAAAAGTATAAGCATATGCAGGACGGCACCTATTTTGAAGGAAAGGTAACTGAGTGGAACCCGTACAAAAAGCTCAGTTACACCTGGGGAGAAGAAACCGGTGAAGAATCGATTGTGACGTACGAACTAATTCCCAAAGAGGAGAATAAAGTTCTGCTGCGCCTGACCCACCGCAAGCTGGGAGACGACCTCAAGATTCTCATCAGTGTTGGTGCCGGCTGGCATACGCATCTCGATATTCTGCTTGACCGTCTGGAAGAAAACTCTCCAAAAGGGTTCTGGAGTGTACACGGCCAAATGGAATTACAGTATGAAAAAATAATAGAAGAAAATTAAAAAATGAATAATAAGAAGCTGTTGAGAACGGATATCAGCAGGCCATAGAGAACTGCCCAGCCAAAGTTTTTAATCTTGAGACCATCAACAAATTTATCCGTCAGCATAAGTATCCAAGCGTTAATTACCAGCACAAACAGGCCGAGCGTGATTATAGTCAGCGGGAGTGTAAGCAGCACAATGAGCGGGCGGATAAACATATTCATAATAGCAAGAACAATGGCCACGCCGATTGCCGTCCAGTAATTTTTGATGGTAACCCCCGAAAGAAGGTGAGCTCCGAGAAAAATTACGATACTGTTGATCAATAATGTTTTTATCATAAACCCTTTATTAACTTGTCGTTTGGAGATCGTACGGAATAATTTCAAAAAAGTTTTATGAGAATGAAATGGATTTTATATAACTCACTTGAAGAGTGTACTATACCCCACCTCTATGAAATTTTAAAATTACGCGAAGAAGTATTTATAATTGAACAAGATTGTATTTATGATGATATAGACGGCATCGATTACGTCTCTTCCCACCTTTTAATGCTTGATGATGCTATTCTGGCGGGTTATCTGCGTATGGTACCTGCCGGTGAAAAATTTAATGAAATATCACTCGGCCGGATTGTAATCAGAAAAAAGTATCGCGGAAAAAGATTGGGGAAAGAGCTAATCCAAAAAGGATTGGAAGAATCTGCGAAAAAGGGTTCAGAAATGATACGCATCGAAGCGCAGGCACATCTTGAAGATTACTATTCAGAGTTTGGTTTTAAAACTGATTCAGAAATCTATGATGTGGACGGGATACCTCATCTTCAAATGCTTGTAAATTACAAGGAAATTCAAGATTAGGTATCCAGTCTTTTATAAGAGAATCAACCTGTAGAGATAACGATTGCGATCACTACAAGCAGAGCAATTTTAAAAAGCAGTGATTTCCAGTTTTTCATGTTTGAGAGCAGTTTTAGATATTAGATAATTTTAAGGGGCTAATAGGTATAAAAAGTTCAGCTTAAGATCAACTTATCCACAAAGAAAGTTTAATTTTTGCTAATATTTTTATCGGCTGCCAACGCCCTTTACATAAACAAGAGTATCTTGGCAAAGAAATGTTACAAATTAGAGAATTTTAATTTTCCCTCTCCTGCTCACGGTTGTTTTTTACCCAGTCGTTTTGAATTGCCCACCACGTTAATTGAACTCATCGCCATTGCAATTTCAGCAAGCACGGGATGCATCCAGCCAACGACTGCGGCTGGTATCATCAACACATTATAGAAAAAAGCCCAAAAGAGATTTTGACGTATTTTTTTCATTGTCATACGGCTTACATTTATGGCTTTAATCACCCCATCTAAATCTCCTTTTATTAGTATGATGGAGCCTGACTCAATAGCGATGTCCGTACCGCTTCCAAGCGCTATACCTACATCAGCCTGCGCCAGGGCCGGAGCATCATTTATACCATCTCCAACCATAGCTACAACCTGTCCTTCCGACTGCAGCTCCTTTATAATTTCAGACTTCTCACCCGGTTTTACCTGTGCCTTCACACTGGTAATCCCGGCCTCATGTGCAATCGCTTCAGCTGCCTCTTTTTGATCACCCGTAATCATCAATGTTTCGTAGCCCATTTGATGAATTTTGTCGATCGAGTTGCGGGCTCCCTCCTTCAGCGTATCCTGCAGGGCAATCAGAGATATCAACATGTTATCCACAGCCACAAAAATCACGCTCTTGCCCTCTTTCATATATCCTTTTGCAGTCTCATTTGCATCAGTTGGAATGTTGACTTTAAATTCATTCATCAGATCAATATTTCCGGCTATATAATGGTGATCTCCTGTTCTTGCCTCAACACCCATCCCGGTATGAGATTTAAAATCACGGACTTCTTCGGAAGAATTATCTGCTTCAAAATATCTTGCAATCGCTCCCGCAACCGGGTGTTCAGACTGTTTTTCAATAGCAGCTACACGCTTCAACTGTTCTTTGTCAGCTTCACCAATCATTTGCAGGTCCGTAACTTCCGGCCGGCCCACGGTTAATGTGCCGGTTTTATCGAATGCGATGGTTGTCACTTCTTCGAGACGCTGAATTGCCTCACCTCTTCGAATCAGAATTCCGTTTTCGGCTCCAAGACCGGATCCAACCATCAGTGCGGTTGGTGTGGCCAGGCCGAGTGCACACGGGCATGCAATCACCAAAACCGCAAGCGTGGCATAAAACGCCTGGCTCCATACCGGCAGATCGGTAAGAATCCAGGGCACGAATTGGTCACCAAACTCAAGAATCGGGATGTAAAAGCCGGGAAACAGAACCCATGTAATAAAAGTTAGCAGGGCCAGCAACAGAATTACCGGCACAAATACTGCAGTCACCCGATCGGCAAAATCCTGAATTGGAATTTTTGATCCCTGTGCCTCTTCAACAAGCTGCACAACCTGGTTCAGAAATGACTCTTCACCAATTTTCGTTACCTGAAAGCGTAAAACTCCTTCCGTATTTATGGTTCCACCGATCACTGAATCACCTTCACTTTTCACCACCGGCATCGATTCTCCCGTGACCATCGATTCGTTGACGGTACTTTTTCCATCTATCACGTCACCATCAGCAGGAATTTTCTCACCCGGTTTTACCAGCACCACATCTCCCTTTTTAACATCTTTCAGGTCAATCATCTCCTCTTTTCCGTTCCGGATAACCCGGGCCTCTTCGGCTTCGAGTGTTAGCAGTTTGGTTATTGCATCAGAAGCTCTCCCCTTTGCTTTCGTCTCTATGTAGCGGCCCGTCAAATGAAATGCCATAATCATCGCAGCGATACCGGCAAAACTATACATCTGTACCGAACTAATTCCAAGATGATACGCCAGGGCGACTCCGCCGGTAATCAGTGAGGCGATTGTTCCGATAGCGATGAGTACATCCATATTCGGATTCAGGTTTGATGCCGATCTCCACGCCCCTTTCAGCGTATCAAGCCCCGGATAAAAAATAACTACGGAGGCAGCGATTGTCATCACAAACTCCATGGTTGTGTGCCCGGTAATTGTAATCCCAAACACCATCTCTACAAACATCCAGATCATCAGCGGCAACGTGATAATCCAGCTCAGAACCATTTTTTGACGCGCATCTTTCAGTTTACTCTCGTCACGCGACCGTTTCTCTTTTAACTTATTCTCTTTCTCACCATTTACTATGCTGGCGCTGTACCCTGCGGATGTAACGGCATCAATCAGCTCATCTAAATCACCGCCATCTTCAATATCCACAAATGCTTTTTCAGACGATAGATTAACGGATGCCTCTCTCACACTACTCACAGATTTCAGCGCTTTCTCTACACTTGAAACACAGCCTGCGCAGTGCATGCCGTCAATCTGGAGCGCTACACCATTTTTATTCTTTTTAGGGATCTCCAGCTCATAGCCTGCATCCTTCACCGCACCGGCAATTTCAGATTCCGAAAGTTTATTTTCATCAAAATTTACGGAGACTTTTTCCGAAGCCAGGTTTACGGATACGGATTCAACACCATTAAGATTTCGAATGGATTTTTCAACTGATGATGTGCACCCTGCGCACATCATTCCCTTCACAGGATAAGTTTGTTTCATAGCTTTTTCTTTTTACATAAAAACTAATGAAACCCATCACATTCACCCTCACAGAAATCCGGTGCAGATGTGTAATATTTTTGGTTATAACTTATCGATGGAGATTCTCGAACCTCTGCCCTGCTGCTTATATTCGGTAACTGTTTTACCCGTTATTTTTTTAAACTGGTTCGACAGATACTGTACGCTGCTGTATTTGAGCCGATGAGCAATTTCGCTAAGCGTGTAGCGATTAAAGCTAAGCAGCTCTTTCACTCTCTCGATTTTTAACTTTATGAGATAAGACTCAATCGTAGTCTTCTCATTTTCTGCAAAAATATGGCTCAGGTATGAGTAGTTATAGTGGATTTTATTTGATACAAATACAGAAACCTTTTGTGGAGATTCGCTGGTTTCAAGATGGTTGAGATATGCAATCAGAGCAGATTTTACACGGTTAACCAGTTCCGTTTCACGATCTGATACGAGTTCGAATCCCCTCTTCTGCAATTCATCCGAAAAGCGGGTGAGTTCATCTTCAGATAGCCTTCGGTCAAAATCCACGCTGCCGATTTCTACACTCGAAACCGGCAAACCCATCTCTTTCGTGATGGAATCCACCGATTCGACACAGCGCGGACAAACCATATTTTTGATAACTTTTTCCATATAGATTTAACAATGTATGGAAAAAATGAGTTTCAACCCGAGTTCGATTTTGAAATTGAGTAAAGAAGTGGCTGATGCTGTCCAAATCGGGCGAACAACAATGAATTTGTCATTTATCTTAGTACCGTCATGCCGGACTCAGATCCGGCATCTCTGGTCTGTATTAGAGATAGTAGATCTCGCATCGAGCACGAGATGACGCCCATTTTGGACAGCATCAGCTACTCTTTTAACATTAAAACTAAGTATTATCAATCGAACTCAGATTTTCAGAATAAAGATGATTGGTCAGATTAATAAATAATCACCTATTCCACCGTTACGCTCTTCGCCAGGTTTCTGGGCTGATCCACATTACATTTCCTGTTCACAGCAATGTAATACGAAAGCAGCTGAAGCGGAATAACGGTCAGCAACGGTGAAAAACAATCTTCTGTGGATGGAATTTGAATTGAGAACTCCGACAGATCCTTCACCGCACCATTTTCGCTATTCATGATGGAGATGATTCTTCCTTTTCTGGCTTTTACCTCTTCTATATTCGATATCATTTTATCGTTGGTATGATCCGTGGCAGCAATCACCACAACCGGCATCATCTCATCAATCAGCGCAATTGGACCGTGTTTCATCTCTGCAGCAGGGTAACCCTCAGCATGAATGTAAGATATCTCTTTCAGTTTTAATGCGCCTTCAAGGGCAACCGGGAAGTTGTAAGTCCGCCCAAGATAAAGGAAGTTCGGAGCATAGGTGAACAGTTTTGCCATCTCTTTAATCGGCTCATTGTTCTCTTCCAAAATCTGTTCCACTTTACCGGGAATATTATTCAGTTCCTCAACAAGTTCTTTTCCGCGCTCTTTTGAGATTATACCTTTATCCATCCCGAGGCGGATGGCCATCATGGTCAGAACTACAACCTGGGCTGTAAACGCCTTGGTAGAAGCGACTCCAATTTCCGGACCGGCGTGCGTAAATACCCCGGCATCTGTCTCGCGTGAAATGGTTGATCCAACCACATTACAAATTCCAAGCACGAGCGCACCGCGCTTTTTAGCTTCGCGAAGTGCAGCGAGTGTGTCGGCTGTTTCCCCGCTTTGAGAGATTACCAGAAGCACATCTCCTTCACCAATCAGCGGATCGCGGTATCGAAATTCTGATGCGTACTCCACTTCAACAGGCTTTTGCGCAAGTGTTTCGAAAAGATATTCCCCAACCAACCCGGAATGCCAGCTCGTTCCACATGCGGCAATCACAATTCGATTTGCTGAAGCGAGTTTATCAATCACGTCGGCTAATCCACCCAGTTGAATGGTCCCATTCTCCGGGTGTATTCTGCCTCTCATGCAATCAGCAATGGATCGGGGTTGTTCAAAAATCTCCTTCAGCATAAAATGAGGGTAGCCCGCTTTTTCAATCGCTTCGAGCCCCATAGCCAGTTCATGAATCTCTTTAGTGAGCTCCACATCTTCAATCGTTTTCACCTGGTAGCTGTCTTTGGTGATCACGGCCATTTCACCGTCATCCAGGTAAATTACCTTATTTGTATATTCTACAATTGGTGATGCATCCGATGCAATAAACATCTCGTTATCTCCAATACCGAGCAGAAGAGGTGAGCCTTTACGAGCTACATATAGTTTTTCCGGCTCATCCATATTCGCAATTGCCAGACCGTATGTTCCAACAATTTGCTTCAGGGCAAGCTGAATTGCCTGCTCAAATGTAACGTCGGATGTTGAGTAAATTTCTTCAAGGAGCTGAGCAACAATTTCAGTATCTGTATCGCTCTTGAACGTTCTTCCGCGCTCAATCAGTTTCTTTTTTAGAGAAGTATAGTTCTCGATGATTCCATTATGAACAACTGCAATATTTCCTGATTCGCTCAGATGGGGATGTGAATTCACATCGTTCGGTTCACCATGCGTAGCCCAGCGTGTGTGTCCAATACCAATTTTTCCGTGGGCATTATTTTTGATCATCAGGTTTTCAAGGTTCACAACCTTTCCTTTTCCCTTGTGAACCTGCATCTCTCCATTCATCAGTGCGATACCTGCTGAATCGTACCCTCGGTACTCTAACCTTTTCAAACCTTTCACCAGTATTTCGCCGGCATCTTTTTCGCCTACATATCCTACTATTCCACACATACTAATACACTTGCATTAATTGTTTATCGTCTTCAATGATTTTTGCCTAATTTAGAAATCAGAATCCCGACATAAAATTATTTATTTCTATAAGTATGGCTGAAATTACGGTTTATTTTGAAGACAATTTCCTGAAAAATTTTCATCCCTTAACGCTTACCCGCCCTCTTTTTGATCTTCGTCTTGGAATTCTGACACTGGGCGAAAAATGGAATCATGATCTTGAGATTGAAAATAAACCCTCCGGAATCGTCCGCCATCCTCTAAATGGTCTGTTCAGTGAATCTGAAGTGCTTCATGATGATACCATAGCATATTGGATAAACCCAAGGGTTCTGCCAGATAAACATGTCGTAAATGCAGTACAAAACCTTGCTATCAATTCTGCCTGTTTACATGATAATTCTCTAATTGCCGCAAAAATTGATCATAAAACTCATAATCGCTGGCTTTCAAACGGTATTGATTACACGGAGCTAAAACAGGTTGAAGCCAACCAGTCTTGCAGCCTGCTTTCCAATAGCTGGGATCTTTTCCAGCAAAACGGACAAGAGATTAAAAACGATATTAAGCGTCTGAATCATGTTAAACCTGTCAACCCTGATGATTTTCCCGGTGCAACATTTGTGAACAGCGAGCAGATTTTTGTTCGTGAAGGCGCCACATTTGAACCCGGAACAATTATTATTGCAGACGACGGGCCGGTTTACATCGGTAAAAATGCCCGGATTATGGCGCAATCCGTCATTCGCGGAACGACCGCCGTGTGTGATCACGCAACTGTAAAAATGGGTGCTAAAATTTACGGGGATACTACGATCGGTCCGGTCTGCAAGGTTGGTGGTGAGATTGCCAGCGTTATTTTCCATTCCTATTCCAATAAAGCACACGACGGCTTCACAGGAAACTCAATTTTTGGCCAGTGGTGTAATTTGGGAGCGGATACGAACACATCAAACCTCAAAAATAACTACAGCAATATACGAATCAACGACTGGGAATCGGGTGAAGAGATAGATACGGGTCAGCAGTTTCTGGGTACAATTATGGGGGATCATTCCAAAACCGGAATCAATGCAATGCTTACTACCGGCACGGTTTGCGGGGTTAGCTGTAATCTATTTGCTGTTGAATATCACCCCAAGTTAATCCGATCGTTTAGCTGGTTGAGTAACAACGGCGCTGCCACTTACCGGTTTGATAAAGCGATATCTGCAATGCAAAAAATGATGGCACGTAGGGATATTGAATTGACACCCGCCTACAGGAACATGATGAAATCAATTTTTGAGTCCTCAGAATGATCTCCAGAAGTTTTCAGTTGCAAATCCTCATTTTTTTTGTTTATTAAGGTATCAGACAGTAACCACGATTAAATTGAGGGCTTATGAAGGTAAAAGATATACTTGATGAGAAAGGGTATGATATACTCTACACAGAACCTGAAAATACCGTTTACGAATGCATCGCTAAGATGGCTGATCACAATATCGGCGCATTGTTGGTAATGAAGGACAGTAAACTGCTTGGGATTATTTCGGAACGGGACTACAGAAATAAAATCATCTTAAAAGGAAAAGCTTCAAAAGAGACGAAAGTTTCTGAAATAATGGTAGATAAGGTAATTGCTGTAAAACCAACGGATAATATCAATCTCTGCATGCAGTTAATGACAAATAAAAAAATCAGGCACCTGCCGGTTTTGAACGATGAAAAAGTAGTAGGCGTGATCTCCATTGGAGATGTGGTAAAAGCCGTAATCCGCTCGCAAAAAAACGAAATTGACTCTTTACGGGATTATATCGCTACCGGTGGCGGGTATATGTCTTAGTGAATCCAGAATATAAATAGAAAAGTGAACCCCGCTAAAAGAACGGGATTTCACTTTTTGTCATCTGATTTTTAGAAACGAAAGCAATCAGAGTGGTAAATTATCGTGCTTCTTTTTGGGAACAGTATCTACTTTGTTCTGGCACAGTTCAAAGGCGCTAATCAGTTTTTCGCGGGTCTCTTCCGGCAGAATTACATCGTCAATGAATCCTCTTGCGGCCGCTTTATACGGATGAGCAAACTCGGCGCTATACTGCTCTTCGAGTTCTTTCTGTTTTTCTTCCGGATTCTCCGCTTTGGCAATCTCTTTTCTGAAAATGATCTCCACAGCACCTTTTGTGCCCATCACCGCAATTTCGGCAGATGGCCAGGCAACATTATAATCGGCGCGAATATGTTTACTGTTCATAACATCATACGCCCCGCCATACGCTTTTCGGGTGATGACGGTCATTTTGGGGACCGTAGCTTCACAAAACGCATAAAGCAGCTTTGCACCGTGTTTGATGATTCCGCCCCACTCCTGGTCGGTGCCCGGCAGAAAACCCGGCACGTCTTCAAAAACCACCAGCGGAATGTTAAATGCATCACAAAAGCGAACGAATCGTGCACCTTTCACAGATGCGTCAATATCGAGCACCCCGGCGAGTGACAGCGGCTGATTTGCCACGATTCCAACCGACCGGCCATCAAGCCGTGCAAACCCAACGACGAGGTTATCAGCGTAGTTTTCATGCACTTCATAAAATGAACCTTTATCCATCACCCCATCAATAACATCCTTGATGTCATACGGCTTGTTAGGATTATCGGGTACGATCTCATTCAGCTTTTCAGCTTTTGATTTATCTGGCTGAATCGGGTCTGCCGCGGGTGCTTTCTCCTCGCAGTTTTGCGGCAGATAGCTCATTAATTTCCGTATATCGTGGAGGCAAACGGCATCGTTGTCACTGGCGAAATGTGCCACACCCGATTTTGTACCGTGTGCGGATGCACCGCCAAGATCTTCCGAAGTTACTTCTTCATGTGTAACGGTTTTTACCACATTCGGGCCTGTTACAAACATATAGCTGGTATCTTTCACCATAAACACAAAATCAGTAAGCGCCGGACTGTAAACTGCTCCACCAGCGCAAGGCCCCATAACAGCAGAAATCTGAGGCACAACGCCGGATGCCATCGAGTTTCTCCAGAATACTTCCGCATAACCGCCCAGCGAGCTAACGCCTTCCTGGATTCTTGCACCACCCGAATCGTTCAGCCCGATGATGGGAACCCCGTTTTTCAGGGCCAGATCCATCACTTTGCAAATCTTTTCGGCATGTGTTTCTGACAGTGACCCGCCAAAAACAGTAAAATCCTGGCTGAAAAGATAGACGGGGCGGCCTTCGATTTTTCCATATCCCGTAACCACACCATCGCCGGGAATATGTTGCTTATCAAGACCAAACGCGTTGCTCCGGTGAGTTACAAAAGCATCGATTTCCTGGAAACTGCCTTTATCAACAAGAATTTCTATGCGCTCCCTTGCCGTGAGTTTTCCTTTTTCATGCTGCTTTTCAATTCGCTTTTTTCCTCCGCCTAATCGTGATTCCTCGCGAAGTTTTTTTAGCCGCTCAATTTTATCCTGTTTACTCATTTAAAGTTTTTTATGATTTATACTGATCAAAATAGGTTTGCATCCGATCGGTGAAATCTACCGCATCTTCGTCGTACATATCCACAAAATTTCGGGCAAAGATCTCTTGCTCAATGTAGGTACTTGCCTTTTTCCAATTCTCAAATTCATCCAACTCCATCAGGGCTTGTTCGTATGCTTTATCTGAACCGCTGAATATTGAGCTCGTAAACCGCTGTTCGTCATCTTCCATCCAACCGATTAATTTTTCAGCATTGCCATTCTCTTCGTCCCGGTTTTTCGTCAGATCGATCAGTGGCTCATCTTCCTCAAACTCATTAAGTTCAGAAAATGCGGAGTATTCAGGCTCCTCAATATCATCATCCAAAATGTGCTCTTCATCTCCAAGAAACGACTGCCAGATAGGTTTCTCATCCGAAGCTGAACCCTCATCCGGCCGAACATAATCCCGTTCATCCGATCCGAATAAATTCATTTCAAGATCTTCCTCAGGCGTCCGTTTGTCGCTCGATGGTTGTTCTTTTTCCACCGGTTTTGGCTGTTTTAACTCCTCGGATGTTGATTCTGCAACAGACTCATCAGGCTTTTCTTCGTAATCGCGGGAAATCGGATCCCATGTTTCTTCATCGGGAAAAAGATGATCCGATTCATCAGGATCTTCAGTTTCCTCGTCATCGGAAAAAAACTGGTTATACAGAGATGAAATTTCTTCATTTTCTTCTGCATTATCCTCCTCGACCTCTTCATCTTGAATTCCGGGATGAAATTGTTCTGCATCCGGCTCTTCGTCCTTTTCCTCACTTTCCAGGCGTTTATTCTGAAAAGATGAGAGAAGTGTATCTTCTTCCGGCTCATCAACGTGCAAATCTTCTTCTTCTTCAGCATACCAGGGAGTCTCTTCCTGGTCTGCTTTGTCAGTGTCCTGACGTTCCCGGTCACCTGTTTTCCCCGCAGGTTTTTTGTCTTGATTTTGTTCTGCTTCCTTTCTGATATCGGTGCTTTGTTCTTGTTGTTCGGTTTCAGCTTCCGTACCGGATGAAAAGGGAGCTGATGAAACATCAAAAAGTGTTGATGGTTCATCCTCATAGCTATCCTCATTCAGAAGATCAGGTGAGCTCAGGATTTCAATAAATTCCGTTTTATTCACAGGCTGTTCGGTAAGATCGAATCTTCTTGCAAATTTATTGAGATTACGGTCCTGGAAAAAAATTCGAAGATGCTCTGAATCAACCTTTGGTCCGGCAAGCAGAAAAAGCGGATGAAGAAATTGAGCCCAGTTAAGTGAGTTGTAATTTTCGGTAAGCCGGTTATCAACCTGTTCCACGATTTTCTGGCTCTGTTCACGCGTAACACGCTCCTTGCCTTTTCGGTCCATATAGCGGATTACCGCATCAGAAAGATGGGTATGAACTGTAATAAACCGGCTCCGTTTCAAAATTTCACTCCTTGAGAGTTCTTGCTCGGGCCCGAATAAGATCGCGGGTATCGATTTTCGGGGTTGTATGATCATCTCCAGAACATCAGCAATAGACGTCTCGAAAACCGACGACGCATATGATGCAGGCATCCGAACTTCAGCCACAATCGCGTTGATAAACATCTCCCATGCATTCTCAACGTCCGGAGCAGACATGTCCGCCCATTCAGAATCGGGAGGTACAATCGATTCATTTAAATTTCTGTAGATTTCGACCTCAATTCTCTGAATGACAAATTCCGGGATATCCAGTTTTCTGAGATCATCCGGAGTAAAAAATGCGGTTCCATCCGGAAGCAGTCCTGTATATTTTTTTGTGAGATTGCGTATGAGTCGCTCCATGCCTGTGATCTAATTTTTGGGGAATATATGGTTTCAATACCTTTCAACGAAAATAATCTCTGATATTTCATTCGCACATCAGAAAAAATTCCGTGTATCTTTGTATTTACATTTTTTCCTGATCAGTTTTATTCTGCATGACAGCACTCACTGTAAAAAATCTTACAAAACAGTACCCTGGCAAACCGGTTTTCAGAGATCTTTCGGTTCAGGCTGAAAACAGAAAAGTAGGGGTTGCGGGATCAAATGGAGCCGGTAAATCCACTTTTTTGCGCTGCATAAGCGGGTTGATCCCATCTAATTCAGGTACAATTGAGTGGACGGTTGACCAAAATAAATATTCAGCCACTGAGATTCAGCCATTTCTTGGATTTTCAGCACCTTACGTTGAACTGTATGAAGAACTGACAGCCGCTGAAAACCTGCAATTT
Source organism: Rhodohalobacter sp. SW132 (assembly GCF_003390325.1). Classification (NCBI taxonomy): domain Bacteria; kingdom Pseudomonadati; phylum Balneolota; class Balneolia; order Balneolales; family Balneolaceae; genus Rhodohalobacter; species Rhodohalobacter sp. SW132. The sequence continues at coordinate 29,517 of NZ_QUOK01000005.1, forward strand.
ATCCGGGATCTCAGAAGCGATCAGGATTGCGCAGAAATTCCTGAACTGATTAAACGGTTTGAGATTTCTGAATTCTTCGATTCGCTTTACGGCTCTCTCTCATCCGGACAGCGCCAGCGGGTTAAACTTGCGGCATCCGTCCTGCACCGTCCTAAAATTCTTTGCCTGGATGAACCCGGCACAAATCTCGATGAAGATGGTCATCACCTGGTTCGCAACATGACGGACCAGGCTGTAGTTGATGGGGGGATCGTGTTGCTGGCGTCAAATCAGCCGCATGAACTGGAGTTGTGTGATATCGTCATCCGGCTGGGCGGGTGATTCCCGGAATCAATAGATCAGAATACAAAAAAAAGCGCAATCCGAATGGGTTATTCAAATTGCGCTTTTCAGCGGAGAGAGAGGGATTCGAACCCTCGATACCCCGTTGAGGGTATACTCCCTTAGCAGGGGAGCGCTTTCGACCACTCAGCCATCTCTCCGTGTGGTCAAATCAGGATAAATCCTGTTCTGAAGAGCATCAAATATAGGAAGCTTTTCATCGCCTTTGCAACATTCTTTTCAATAATTTTCTCAGGCGGTTCCAGTCCGTATAAATCACTCTTCCAATATATAGATCTGTGCGAGATTTCTGCCTTCCTGTGCATAATCTAATCCGTATCCCAGTACAAAAAGATTTGAGATCTTAAAACCGGTGTATTTTAATTCAACATCGTGGTGTGTTGCTTCAGCTTTATGCAGCAGCGTTACAGCAGAAAGAGAAGCCGGTTCAAACCGTTTCAACTTTTCAAACAGGTAATTCATGGAAAGGCCGGTATCTACAATATCTTCAACCAGAATCACATGCCGGCCTTTGATATCGGCATCGATATTTTTAAGATCAGTAACATTTCCTGAGGATACTTTTTCATCTCCGTAGCTGCTCAGTTTCAGAAAATCGACCTCGCATGGAATTGAAACATATCGCATCAGATCAGCCAAAAAAATAAATGCACCGTTAAGCACACCGATAAAAATGGGGCGTTTATCTTTATAATCCAGGCTGATTTGCTTGCCCAGATTTTTTAACCGCTGCTGAATCTCTTCCTGGGTGAGATACACCCGAAATTGTTCTCCATTTATATTTACTTTTTCAGGTAAAAATTGGTCCATCAGAGATCTTTTTCTATTTCTAAAATCGTTTGTGTGCCGGAGCTGCATTTTACCTGCTCCGATATGATTCCCGCATGACCGCCGGAATTGTAGTGCGGGAATATAACGGCGCTGACAATTCCATCAAAAGATTCTATCAAAAAGGCGCGTCTTTTTTGTGTGGTGGAGATTTTATGATCAGAAAGCAGATCCGCTACCAGCTTGCTTCCTGTCATGCCCAGAGGTGTAATTCTATCTCCATCCCTCCACTTTCGGACTGTTATGGGCCAGTCGATTTTATCCGCATCCAATTGCAGAAGGTTCGGTTGAATTTTTTCATCCCATTTCTTTAATCGAAATGAACAGCTGTTCAGCCGAAGCTCATCTCCAATATCCTTTCGGCTGATGCAAATTTCACTCTCCGGTTCACTTTTTGACTTAGAAACCATTTTGAAAAACTTTCTGTCCCTCACAATTTTCCATTCCGTACTGATCGCAATCTCCCCGCCGGTCTGCAGCTCACTAATCTCCCGAAACCGGTTTATCACTCCTTCTGAAAGAGATACACCTGGTTGATTTTTTGATATAAACCGGTGTAAAAGCAACGGCCGGATTACTTCCGGTTTATGCAGAAGCTTCTCCCTGGAAATCTCATTTTCCCCTGATACGATATCATCCAGCAAAAGGTCGGCCATTATGGAAAATTCCTCTGCGCGCCGGGTCAGCTTCAATACATTATCCTGCCATCCGGGGAAAAACCGATCCATTTCGGGATAGAGATCATGCCTTATAAAATTCCTGGCATATTCAGCACGTTCGTTCGTTTCATCTTCGCGAAACGGAATGTGGTTTTCTTCTGCAAATGTTTTGATCTGTTCTTTTGTAAGATCGATCAAAGGCCGGGCCAGGTCGCCATCCTGCAGGTCAAGTGCGTTCCATGAGGCCATGCCCGATCCGCGCCAGATCTTCTGCAGAATCGTCTCAATTTTATCTGTCTGATGATGTGCCGTAAAAATATAATCCGCCCCGATCTGTTTTTTCAGGTCCCTGAAAACCCGGTATCGTTTTGTACGTGCCCACTCCTGTGTATTTTCGTTTTCAGCTTCTGATGGATCAAACGTTGCGGTGATGCAGTTTAAGTTCCACATGGCTGAGATCTGCTCAACCAGCTCCCTGTCTTTCTCCGAAGCTTCGCCACGCAGCCGGTAATTGCAGTGCACAACTGTGCAGTTTATACTGTGGCGTTGAATCAGATAGAGAAGGGTCATTGAATCCACGCCCCCGCTTACCCCGCAGATTACTGACGGATGCTCTGTCCCGTTTCGTTCAAGCTTAGAAATATTTTCCCGAAAAGATTTAACGACGGGGGAAGATTCGAATTTGCTCATAGGAAAACGTTTTAACATCCAGCTCTTTGTTCAGCATCACGCATTCAGCTTTTTCATTCATTCCCAGGAACTTGAACTCTCCCTCCTTAACAGTGCCGTTCATGGATGCGGTTACCCACTGGCCAAAGCCCTCAATTGTACTATTCACATCTTTACATAGGTCGCTCTCACGGCGCGTCCATCTTGTATATTGATGTTCAAACTCCTGTAGCAGTGAACAAAGCAAATCTTCTCGCCGAACCTCTTTCCCCTTTTCCAGCTTAACTGAAGTTGCTTCGTAGTTTAGCTCATTGCCAAACGTTTCCTGATTCACATTCAGGCCGATACCAATCAACACACGATCCGGCTTTTGTCCAAGAAACACCGTTTCGGTCAGCAGCCCGCCCACTTTTTTGCCATTAATCAGAATATCATTTGGCCATTTGATCCGTACGTTTTCAATATCCAGCCGTTTTAAAGCGCGTACAATTCCAAATGCGAAGGTGAGTGTTAATAGCGGCAGGCGATCCCCTGATGACGGCTTGAAAGCAACTGTAAATGTCAGATTCTTTCCACGCTGTGATTCCCAGCTGCGCTCGTATTGCCCGCGTCCCTGGGTTTGATGATCGGTAAGCAGGACCGTTCCGTGGTCAAACCCGGAAGAATCCATTTTTTTCAGATAGGTATTTGTGGATTTCAGCTCCGGTTCATAGACAAAATCCGCACCCAGCCACCGGGTTTTCAACTTTGCTCTGTATCGGTTCAGGTCAAATTGTGAATTCATAATCAATTTCCAAAAAATGAGTAGCTCAGAAAGTTCCTGGTGGTTACTACTGCTGTAACTCAACCTTTTTCTGCCATTCCGTAAACAGCAATTCTACCTCGGTATATGTTTTTGCTTTCAGAACCGACCAGGCAAGCTGCCTGAATTCACTCATATCGTGTGTGCAGAGCATTGATTTTACTGCCGGAATAGAATTTGTGGTCATACTCAGATCGTTCAATCCCATCCCCATGAAACATGCGGCATACAGCGGGTTTGACGCCATCTCGCCACAAACAGATAACGGCAAATCTTTGTCTCGGCAAACTTTAATCACCCGGTTAATGATCCGCCAAACGGATGGGTGGCCCGGCTGATAAAGCGAAGATATTTTTCCATTTCCCCGGTCCACCGCCAGCATATATTGCGTCAGATCATTCGTACCGATGCTGAAAAAATCAACCATATCTGCAGCTTCAGATGCCATAAGCGCGATACCGGGAACTTCTATCATGATACCAAACGGAATGGTGTCATCAAACAGAACCTTTTCTTTACTAAGCTTATTCTTTACTTCCTTAAGTATCTCTTTTGAACGGTTAATCTGCTCAATATGAGAAATCATAGGGACCAGAATTTTTATCCTTCCCGGAAATTCTGCCGATACTTTAAGAATTGCCTCATACTGCTGCCGAAGCAGATCGGGGCTATCGAGCAGCATACGTATGCCGCGCCATCCGAGAAACGGGTTGTGCTCTTCCTCGTGATTATCAGGCAGTTTATCCCCGCCGGCATCAAAGAGGCGGATGATTACGGGATGATCGCCAGACGCCTGTGCAACTTGCCTGTAAAATTCAATCTGTGTCTGCACATCAAAATCTTTTGATTCAAACAGAATGGTTTCTGTTCGAAGCAATCCCACACCGCTCGCCCCCCGGGTTGAGAGACGCGGGAGTTCATTCACAAATTCAATATTTCCGCGGATGGTAAACGACTTACCGCAACGGGTTTTATTTTCCTCCTCTGCCCACTTCAGCGCAAGTTTCTCTTTCCTATACTGATTTTGCTGATACTCCTCAAATTCATCAATTATTTTATCTGTGGGATCAAAAAGTACCGATCCCACGTCACCATCAATCAATACAGATTCAAATCGTTCAGGTTTGATCAGGTGCCAGTCAGCGCCAATCACACAGGGAATACCGAGTGATTGAGCAAGTATGACCATATGAGAGGTAAGTCCGCCTTTTTGAGAGACAATTCCTGCCGGATTCAATTTACTGAGTTTCACCATTTCGGTAGGCGAAAGTTCAACCGCAAAAATCACAGCATTATCGGCATCCAGCTCCCGAGGCTGATGATTTCGGATAAGGTCAATGAGCTGATCACGAATGGAGATGATATCCACCGTACGGTCGTTCAGCCATTTTGCACCGGAATTCTCCAATATCTGTATATAATCATTAAATGAAGAGAAGACGGCATAAATCGCTTTGTAATGCTGTTCTTCGATCATCTCACGGATTTTTTCCCGGAGTTCCGGATCGTCTAAAACCTGTATTTGCGATTCAATCACCTCCTCCACATCTCTCTCATTGCTCACCAATTTCAGATCGTAAAACTCCTTCTTAAGCTCATCAATCTCCCGGTTGATGAAGCGCAACTCATTCTCCTCTTCACCCTTTTCTATTTTTTCTGGCTTTACAACGGTTTTTTCACGATTTAAAACTACAGGTCTGCCTAAACCACGACCTCCGGCTCCCGGCGTACCCAACAGCGTACGCTGTTTAATTGTATCTTTCGTACTCACGATTACGCGGTTTTAAATTTATTCTCAAATAATTCTGTAACAGCTTCCATAGCCTCTTCTTCATCCGGTCCGTCCATAATCAACTCCATTTCAGACCCTTTCTCTGCGGCAAGTGTCATCAACCCCAAAATACTTTTGCCGTTTATCCTGTAGCCATACATTTCGATAAACAGATCTGATTTAAATTGGGATGCAGTTTTTACCAATATTGACGATGGCCTGGCGTGTAATCCGGCTTCATTCAGCACTTTTACTTTTTTCTTAATCATTGAATATTTCTTGAGGAAATTGTTTCGAATCCGATGCTGACCAATTTTTTTAAAATAACCATTTATTCGTTCAATGGAAGTGTTCGGGTTGATTTTTTACTGCATTGCGTGTTCATTTCGTGTTATAGGTTTATTGATTTGATGATACCGTTTCTCAAAAAACTGATCGTAATCAATCCTGTTTCCCGCTGCTAACTACCGAAAGCTGATCTTCATCCGGCGTCGTTACTTTATTACGTTTGATAACATCAATTACCTGGATAAGGATTGCCCCGGCAATAATTAATCCCCCGGCTACTATTTCGAAAACCGAAGGGTTTTCACCTATTGAAAGCCATGCTATAAACATTGCAGCGAGCGGAACGAGATTACCATAGATGACCACTCGGGTGGGCCCCAGCTGCCGGAGAGCCCTCACTTTCACCCACTGCCCGATACCAACCCCAATTCCGCCACCCGCAATTATGGCAAACCAGGTCCAGAATCCAAATGTCAGCCACTCTTCACCTGCAAGTGACGGTGATGCGATAACCAGGTAGAGAGAACCGCCAATTGCCGTTCGCATCGCCACCATACTGATCGAGCCATATTTTTTTGCCAGCGGTTTGATCAGATGCAGTTCTACAACGGTCATGGCCAGGGCCACCAGCAGAAGAAGGTCGCCGGCCCAGTAACCCTGACCGGGACGAAGTCCGTCGAACGCCATGATCAGGGTGCCGACTCCGGCAAGCAGAATTCCGATGTAACCGTATCGGCCCAGTTTTTCGGTTCTCATCAGCAGACCGCATCCTGTGCTGATTGCGGGTCCGAGCGCCAGCCAGATCGAAGCGCGTGAACCGTGTGTGAGGTCCAGCCCTTCAATTCCGAGCCATGGCGCAAGTGTTGCGCCCAAAACGGCTACGATCAGCAATTTTCCCCAGTCTTTTTTCTCAATCTTCGGGAAAAATTGAAAGGCTTTATTTTCCCGTTTGGCATCTGCATAACACTGAGCATACAGTACCATCAGCATCATGATTCCGCCAACTGCAAAACGGCTAACACTAAATGAGATGGGTGACATTTCCCTCAGCGCGATTTCGGCCAAGATAAAGTTCGCACCCCAGAAAAACGTAAACAGGGTAAGCAAACTGTGATGAGATACTGAACTGCGGTTCGTAACGTCCATGCAGCTATACGGTTTTCATGAAAGGAATTTATATGATAACAGCTCCGGCATGTTAATAGATACTCTATTCTTTGATAACCGTTAAGGATTCCACATCTTTTTTTAATTTTTTAACGTTCTGGAAAACGGATCAATCCGGCAAACAGAGGCGGATATATTGAAGTGCTGAAAGCAGGAAAGCTTCTTGACAGAATATTTACAAAAACTACACTATGCTATGTGTGATAACCGGCAGCAGAGAATCGGAATATCGAATCATGAATAATGAACGCAGAATTTCGAAAGGATCCGTTCAATATTCAGTGTTCGATATTCGATATTTTAAATCAGGCTTCTACCGCCTTCAATTCTTTTCGCACCGCCGGAGCCACTTTTGTAGCAAAAAGCTCGATGGATCGCATCAGTTTTTCGTGTGGAATACTGCCGACGCTCATCTGCAGCTGAAATCGGGTATGACCAAATATCTCGTGCTGATGTAATATTTTTTCAATGATCTGCTCCGGGCTTCCCACAACATTTGCGCCGTGCAGAGTGGTTGAGGCTTCAAATTGCTCGCGGCTCATTGGCGGCCACCCTCTTTCTCTGCCGATTTTATCCATTTGAACTTTAAACGCCGGAAATGCGATGTCGTGGGCTTCCTGTGAAGTATCGGCAAGAAATCCGTGAGAGTTGATGCTCAGCGGCTGCTTCTCCTGCCCGTTTTCTGCAGCTCCGCGGCGATGAAGGTCAGCAAGCGGTTTCATCCGGGCGGGCTCTCCGCCAATAATAGCAAGGGCCATCGGAATTCCGAGTGCTCCCGCACGATAGGCAGATTGTGGAGTTCCGCCAACAGCGATCCAGATGGGCAGATCAGACTGCATCGGGCGCGGATATACTCCCCGGCTGCTAATCGATGGCCGGTATTTTCCGCTCCAGCTCACCGTTTCATTTTCCCGAAGTTTCAGCAGCAGTTCCAGGTTTTCTGCAAATAGCTCATCATAATCTTCCAGGTCCTGTCCGAAAAGCGGAAAGGATTCTACAAAGGAACCGCGGCCGACCATAATTTCAGCCCTCCCCTGCGAGAGCAGATCAAGCGTGGAGTATTGCTGAAATACGCGAACAGGATCTTCGGAACCCAATACTGTTACCGCACTGGAGAGCCGAATCTTTTTCGTGCGTTCAGCGGCTGCCGCGAGAATTACCGCGGGCGCGGATGAAATATATTCCGAACGGTGATGCTCACCAATCCCTACAATATCAAGTCCCGCTTCATCAGCCAGTTCAATCTCCTCCATCAAATTGCGAAGGCGTTCAGATGGATGAAGGGTTTGCCCTGTATCCGCTACCGGTGTGTTTTCTACGAATGTATAAAGTCCTAATTCCATAATGCTTTTTCTTATTTAGTTTAACATTAAACATAATGCTTTTTCTGGACTAAATCATTCCATTCAACAACACTTTTATATTCCGGTTTCGGTGATGAGCATTTCTTTTGATTTGATATACAAAGAAAACTCAACTCTAAACTAACGGACAGAAATGGAGGCACGCTCCACCCTGTCGCCAATTCTGAGTTTGTCTACAACATCCATCCCCCGAACAACCTCACCAAACCGCGTATAGCTTCCATCGAGATGAGGTGCCCAAATGTGCATGAAATAAAACTGTCCGCCCTCGGTGTCGGTGCCTGAACTTGCAATCCCCACAGAGCCGCGTTCAAAAGAGCGGGTTGATGGTTCCGTTGGAATACGATAGTCCGGTCCCCCAAATCCATCCCTTCGATCAAAATCTCCGCCCTGAACCACAAAATTCCGAACAACCCGGTGGAACGCTGCTCCTTCGTAAGCGCCTGCGCGCGTCAGGCTGTCGATGGATGATACGGTGAACGGGGCCGTGAGCGGATCAAGCCGAACCTCTACCACTCCCCGGCTGGTTTCGAGCCGCCAGTGGGGACGTGTACCCAGCGCATGCAATCGATCCCAATCGGGCATTCTGAACTCTTTTTGAAATGCATCATGCCGCTGAGTGTATCGATCAGGAAAGCGGCTCTCCAGATTCTGACCCAGCTGCTCCGCAAATTCATCATATCCATTCTCAACAGCATCTGTATAAACGCCGTCCAGCCATTCAAAATCAGTCTCTTCAATTATGACTTCATCATTCAGCAGCGTGTTTAATCCCGAAATGGCGCTTCGGCTTTGAGATTCTACCGCTATCCGGACTAACCGGTGAATTTCTGCCCGATGGGCATCCGCATCATTCTCTGTCCAGAATTGTGAAAGAGATTGCGTTGCGTGAAGGGATCGGATCTCACCCGCTTTGATATGTTCCTCAATTTTACGGAGGTACTCATCAGGTGACTTTTCAGTCCTGTAAAATTCCAGGTATCGATGGGTAAGGTATGGTCCGGCTTTTTCAGCAAAGAGCTGTTTTTCAGCTAATCCCGACAGATTTATATTTTGCTGCTGAAGGTATTCCAGGGATGTAATAAAAACTTCAGGATTCCGGGTAGGAACCGTGATCTCACTATAAATAAAATCGTTTAATTCATCTGAAGAAAACGCATGCTGCTTGAGTGTTTCCAAAGTTTGTGCAATCACATGTGGGTTGGAGTGGCTCAGAAATGATTTTATCCGGTCTACATCAGAATGCTCATCTCCGGTCAGGGGAATGTTTCGGGCAATCTCCACAGCCAGCGGAATATCATTGACCCGGCGGATTCCACCGTGTAGTTCAAGAAGATTTTCAGCGGCTTTTTCACCAAGAATTCTCACCATGTAGCGATCGGTTTCTTTTTCACTGCCGAACACTGTCTCCAGCCAATCATCCAAAATCGCCTGCCGCAATTCACTTTCGGGTTCAGGACGGTTCAGTCCGCTTCGATAAAATCCATACAGCAGATTTCTTCGGTATTCGGGATTTTCAGACTCAAAAGCACGATTTAAAATATCGCGTTTCATCTCATCATTAATTTCTACCCTGGAAACAATCGCCCCAATCGCCGCAGCACATCGATGGGCATGTTCTGATGGATCCTTTTTCTGCAATAACATTGGAATGTGGTCGGCATCCCCCTGCCGCCGGTAAAATTCACACGCTTTGATGTATGTATTGTCCTCGCGTTGCAATAGTTCATCAACTTGCTCAACACCTTCCGCATCGATTTCATAAAAAGAGAGTGCCTGCCACGCAGCAATACTATTTTCACGAATAACTGCAGTTAACAGTCTTTCGGTTTGATCGGTCTCACTTTTCCCAATCGCATGCCAAGCTGCAGCTCTCACATTCTCATCTTCGTGGGAGAGATAACCATGAAGCTGATCAAAATCACGGCTAACCACAGCTTCTGCCAGACCGGGATACACATCTACAATAACAGGATTTGTGTAAATCGGTTCAGGCTGACCGGAACAGTTGGTCAGCAGTAAAAGGATGATACTGAATGATACGATCCCCAAAGATGAATGAAGAATATTCACGATCTCGTTGTTTTTTAAAAAAGTTATTTGTTTCTTGCACATATATTATACATAAAATCGTTATGCTGTTAAAAGCGTAATACATTAACTCATATTCCCATGGACCACGCACAATTAACCCGAAAACAGAAAGAGTTCTTTGATTTTATAACAGATTATAAAATGGAGTATGATGTATGGCCAACCTATCGGGAAATTTCGGATCAATTTAATTATAAATCACCCAACAGCGTAACACAAAACATTCAGGCGCTGCTAAAAAAAGGATATCTCATTAAAGGTGAGGATGAAGAGTACGATATCCATCCGGAATATGGCGAGGTTCTTGACGATAAAAAAAGCACCGGAATCCCGGTAAAGGGTTTAATTGCAGCCGGTTATCTGCAGGAAGCCGTGGAATCTGATCTGGGTGAAATCACCCTCGAAACACTCTTTCCGAATATAGAGAGCCTTTTTGCCCTCCGGGTTTCGGGAATGAGCATGAAAGATGCCGGAATATATGATGGTGACTTTGTTCTTTTGATGGATAGTGATGTTAAAGACGGGGATATCGGAGCGGTTCTGTTTAACGGAGAAACCAGTCTCAAGAAAATTTACTATGGCAAAAATGGACTCCGGCTGGAACCTGCCAACTCCGAATTCAGTGATATTATAGTTGAACCCGACATTTTTGAAGAAGTACGTATCATCGGAAAATATATTGGGCACGTGAACAAAAACGGTATTCACCGGGCTGTTCCCGCACGGAAAGCGAGTTAACTGAACCGGATAAATATCCGGATTCAGAATCTGCACTCTTTCTATCAGATTGATTTTACCTTATCACTTGGTGTACCGGGTTCTTTCAGCTGCTTATCCACCCGTGTAAGCAATTTCCCATTCACTCCATGTCTGGCTTCATAAAGTTGTGAATCTTTAATCCAGGCTCGTCCCCCGTCGTGCTGAAGCTTTTTTGAGTTTTTATATTTGAATGCCTGCCTGTGCAGATCCGGTAATTCTTTACTCATGGTGTTCACCGCTAATAATTAAAAGTTAAAAAGGTGATTTTAGTTTTTTTGAATTAAATCAAAATACCCTATCTTTCGTGTCTATCTAAAAAAGCAATATAAAGGATTTTAATTATGTACGCTATCGTAAAAATTGGCGGGCATCAGTATAAGGTTGAAGAAGGTCAGACGATCTTTGTAAACCGGCTCGCAACTGAAGATGAAAACGTCACCCTTGAAGACGTTTTACTTCTGAAGGATGCCGACGGAAATGTTCAAATTGGTCAGCCGACCATTGAGGGATCAACGGTTACGGCCAAAGTTCTCGACAACCTGAAAAGTGATAAAGTAATCGTTTTCAAAAAGAAACGACGAAAAGGCTACCGGGTTAAAAATGGCCACAGGCAGCCGATTACTCAGCTCAAAATTGAAAAAATTTCTTAAAACAGGAGTTTAACAATGGCACATAAGAAAGGACAAGGTTCAACAAGAAACGGACGGGATTCAGAATCCAAACGTCTTGGTGTTAAAAAATTTGGCGGTCAGGTTGTAAAAGCCGGAAATATTATTGTACGCCAGCGCGGCACCAAGTTCCATCCCGGAATAAACGTAGGACGCGGCGGAGATGACACGCTTTTTGCGCTCTCCGACGGAACGGTAACATTCAGGAGAAAAGGAAACGGACGTAAATTTGTATCCGTAGAGCCAACTGCCTGATTGTTTATATATAATAATTTTAAAGCCTCATCACTTTATCTGTGTTGAGGCTTTTTTTATTTTGAGCCCATGAACTACAAAATACCTGACTTTCCCGATCTCTCCTACGGCACCGTGTACTGCATCGGCAGAAATTATTCGGAACATATTGAAGAGATGAAAAGCAGCCGGACCAAAGATCCGGTGGTTTTTTTAAAGCCCCGAAGCAGTATCATTCATTCCGGAGAGAAAGTTGTCATTCCCAAACAATCTTCTGATGTACACCACGAAGTTGAACTGGTGCTTTTAATTGGGAAAACTACAGAAAATGTTTCTCCGGACAATGCTTTGAATTGTATCGAAGCTTTTGGAGTGGGAATCGATTTTACGGCACGGGATCTTCAAAATGATGCAAAGAAAAACGGGAAACCATGGAGCCTTTGCAAAGGCTTCAGGACGTTTGCACCTGTGGGCAACCTTATTGGTTATGATGGCAATACAGATATTGACCGCTTACAACTAACGCTGACCGTAAATGGTGAAAACCGCCAGAATGACAACACAGACCTGATGATCTTCAACTCTGCGGAGATCATTTCATATTTATCACATCAATTTATACTCACTCCTGGTGATTTAATTTTCACAGGTACGCCAAAAGGTGTTTCGTCCGTTACAAGAGGCGATATCATAACGGGAAAAATCGGCGACGGCCTCTCAACCATTGATGTAGATGTTCAGTAAACAAAAATTATTTCATTGCCTGTTGGTTTTGCTCTTTTGGAGTTCGTCCGCCATACCCGGACAGACACAGGACCTCTCTTTTCTAAGCGACTCGGTCTCCTACCTTTGGCCTACCAATGCCAGTCCCTATCTCTCTTCAACATTTGGGGAGACACGTTCTGCGCATCTTCACTCAGGTATAGATATTCGAACATGGGGTCGTGAAGGCTACGAGGTGTATGCTACGCGCGATGGAATTGTTCACAGAATTGGTATCAGCCCAAACGGTTACGGAAAAGTTATTTACCTGAAGCATGATGACGGATCATTTTCGGTTTATGCCCACCTGCATCGGTTTGAACCAGAACTGCGCGCCTATGCTGATTCTGTCCGCCTGCAAGATTATCGATTTGAAATCGACCGTGTGATTGAAGGTGAAAACTTCAGGTTTAATCGCGGGGACATCATCGGGTATACCGGATCAACAGGAGTTGGCCCCCCGCATCTTCATTTTGAACTCAGAACGCCGGATTTTAAACCATTCAATCCGCTTCTTACAAACTTGAGTGTAGCCGACAATCTGCCACCGGTTTTCAACGGGCTTGCCGTGGAAGTTCTCCACCCGGAAACTCTGCACTTTAAAGAATACCGAAGGGTCCAGCCGCAAAGCAATCAAACGGGAATTACTGATTTCGGAACCATCAAAACCTCCGAACCGATCGGCCTGGCTGTAAATGTTCACGATCGTGCAAACCGCACCCCGAATGTTTACGCCGTTTATGAGTTGATGACGATTGCGGATGGTGATACGCTTTTTCACTCCAAAGCGGACCGTTTTGGGTTTGGAGAATCGCAAATGATGTTTCTGGATCGCTCCTACCCAATACTTGCAGCGACAAGAAGAGGCTATCAGCGGCTCTTCGTTGTGAACGGTAACCGGCTGCCACTCTATAAATCCATTAAGAACCGGGGAGTTTTAGCGCTTGATGCCGGAATACATAAAATTGATATCATTGCGAAAGACATCTATGGCAATGAAAGCAGAGCCACCGTAAATGTTGAATTCGAAAACGATATTTCTGATCTGAATATCAGTTCAGTACCTGCGTACCCGTACCATAACTTTCGGCAAGCAGGAAAACGCTCCCAGGGGCATCCTAATTCTGCAAAACCCGCACCCTCCTATTTTATTACTGAATCGGTTACCGGCGGGCCATCTGCCAACGGTGATCGAAGGTATATATTCACTGACAGATCAAACCCGGAATCCGCCGGTAAAACGCTAATTCCCGGCAGAAAAAGCACGCTGCCCAGCATCAATAACCGCGCCTGGATGGACATCCCGGCTGATGCTCTTTATGATACACTTTCCGTAACCATGACGTACAACACGACAGGAGACATCCCGGCGATTCGTTTTTCTCCAAACCGGCTGCCGGTAAACCGTCCGCTGGATATAACCATGATTCTACCGGAATCACACAGAAATTTAAATGGATTGGGTCTTTATTCATACGATGAATTCCGAAACCGGTATGTGTTTATTCCATCAAGAATTGAAAACGGAATTTTAAAAGCAACTATAAACGAGTTTGCTGAACTAAGAATCAGGCAGGACCAGATTGCCCCCTGGATCGGAACTCCGAAAATCTCACTTGATGTTGATGATGGCTATGTGGTACACCTGCCGGTGACTGACACTGATTCAGGAATTGATTACAGAAGATCAGAGATTACTGTAAACGGAAATCCCGGTATTATTGAATTTGACCGGGATAAAAAAATTCTGATTTACTATCATCCTGAGTTTAAGCCCGGTACAGGAACCCATCAGATTTCGGCAACTGTCTACGACAGAAGCGGAAATCGTAATACGCGATTATTCACGATCTCCCACCCATAAGTAAAGACCCTGCCGGTATCAGCATTATGAAACCCGGCAGGTATCCACATTAAATGTATGCAATGCAGCTGATTTCAACTTTTACGTGTTTAGGCAGCGTTTCAACAGCTACTGTTTCGCGGGCCGGAGGATTTTCGCCGAAATATTCGCTGTAAATTTCATTTACTTCCTTAAAATCTCCCATGTCATCCAGGAAAATTGAACATTTCACCACTTTACCAAAACTGGTGCCTGCTTCCAGAAGTACCTGTTTCAGGTTTTCCATCACCTGACGCGTCTGTTTTTGAACACCACCCGGAACAACATCCATCGATGCGGGATCCAGCGGAATCTGACCGGCGCAATACACAATATTGTTATGAATAACAGCCTGGCTGTAAGGTCCGATCGCTGCCGGCGCTTTTTTTGTTTGAACTACAGTGTGATTCATGTCATTTAGATTTTTTAGAATTGAAACATTTTACTTTATCCGAACTTTAATATAAGGCTGTAATCGTGAACTCCGCTAAATTTCTTCCTGATGATTTCGTTGATTGCGATATGCTGAACTAATGTTTACTTTTGAACAACTCTAAAAAAATATTAACCGACATCTCATAAAAATATGAAGAGCCTAAAATTTATACTATTTCCATTCTTGTTGGCTGGATTTATCTGGGCATGTGAAGCTACTGATCCCCTTGTAAGTGAAATGGAGACCAACTCGCTACTTGGCAACTACGATGCCGTACTTGAAACCGCAAACCAGGCACTTGAACAAGACTCAAGCAATAGCCTGGCGTATTTCTACCGCGGACTTGCCTACGGATCACAAGCTTATGATATTGAACTTCCCTGGGAAAGAACGGAACGCTACGCTGATTCACGCCAGGCTTTTGTTTCAGCAAAAGAATGGATGGAGCGAGCAGAAAGCCGCCCGAGTGAATATGAAGAAATTGATGAAATTATTACCGGGTTCTGGGCAGAAGAACACAATGAGGCTGTCGGTTATCTAACAGATGACAGCCTCCGGGCAACAGTTGATGATCCGGAAAGATATGCAATCGGCCACCTCAACAATGCAATCACCATTCAGCCGGATAGCTCTCTCAGCTATATCGTCCTCGCCTCCACCCAGTTTAACCAGGGAGATGTTCCGGCATCTATTGAGACGTATGAAATGGCGATGCAGCGTATGGAAACGCCTGAAGTTGAAGATTATGAATTCCTGATCAGCCTCTATATTGATCAGGGCCGTTTCGACGATGCTGAAGCCCTTACGCAGGAAGCAGTTGAAAATCATCCGGATAACACACAGTTTATCCAGTTTCTGGCAGATATTTACATCCAGCAGGGAAATATGGATGAAGCAATTTCTATTATTGAGGAATTGATTGCCGATGAGCCTGATAACCCACAGTATTACCGCGTGTTGGGAACCCAGATTTATCAGAATGTTACTTCCATAAATGACCGAATCTCCCAGAAATATGACGAGGTTTTCCAGAAAGAGCGTGAGGCACGTCAGCTTTCAGGTGAAGAAGGTGAACGGGCGATGAACGAAGTGGAACAGCTGAGAGAAGAAATTGCTGAACTCGAAGCTGAATCACAAGAACTTACGGATATTGCTATCGAAAATATGGAAGAGGTGGTTCGCCTGAACCCCGATGATGATGATGGTTACAATATTCTTGGTATCATTTATCAAAATCAGGCCGCCCTCTATTTCGATCAGCGTAACAGCATTGTTGATGATCAGCAAAGAGTTCAGGAACTGGATGAACTGGCCCGTGAATCCCTTGAACAGGCCCGCCACAACTACGAGCGAGCCGCTGAAATTGATCCAAATGTTGCTGAGTACTGGGAATCACTCCTGCAGGTTTACACAAATCTGGGAATGGAAGAAGAAGCCCGCGAAGCGATGGAACGCGCCGACATGTAATGACAACATTGAACTGAGTTTTATATGATTAATTATCCAACCCGAATGACAGGCTTCGTGCTTGTCTTCGGGATTTTTTTTACCCTCTCTTGTGCATCTCTGTTTTCAACCGGCGAAAATGCCGAAAATCTTTACAATCAAAATAAATACGCCGCCGCTTTAGAAAAGGTGGACCGTGAATTAGCGGATGATCCGGAAAATCACCAGCTTACACTGCTGAAAACGCAGATTTTACGTGATTATGCTATCCATGAGCGTTCGCCTTCTGACAGGCAACTGCTGTACCAAAACTTAAGAAGCACGGCCGATGAGCTCCGCTTTTCTACGGATCAGTTTACCGCTAAATCTGATAGTGTTTTAAAATCAGCCTGGTCGCATGAACAAAGTGAAGGTGTGCGTCAGCTTCAGCAGGAAGAAAACACAGATATTGACAGGGTGATTGCTCACTTTTCGAATGCGATAACCATCATCCCCGATAGTATCGTAACTTACAATCTAAAAGCTACAACGCACTTCAGAAACAACGACCTTGGAAAAGCGATCGAAACGCTTGAATCCATTGAGAAATCCGGTTACAATCGTCCCCCGGAAACCGAGGAAAAACTTGCTTACCTCTACCTGGAAGCTGGTATGATCGACCAATCCATTGAAATTTATGAGCAGCTTGCTGCAAGTCATCCCGAGAGTGAAATTTATCGGCAGGGGCTGGTCAACGCATATATTCTTGGCGAACGCCATGGTCAATCCATTGAACTTCTTGAACAGCTTGCTGAAGAATTTCCAAACCGGGCAGAATACAGGGAGGCACTTGCTACCGAACGGTTTTACCTGCTAAAAATAGAGGCCCGGAACCAAATGGCTGCAGAGGAAATTTCTGAAGAAGATGCAGATCGCTATGTCACGGCTATCAATGATATATCAACGATTTACAGTGATATTGATAATGCACTTCCCACTTCAGAAGAGAGAAATGAACGCATTGCAGAATTTCATATCAGCGCATCCGGTCTTTTGAATGAATTAGGAACAGTTGCGGAGGCGGATTCCGACTTATCTCAGAAAGTTAGCGATGAAGCGGAAGCTCATCTGCATAATGCACTGCCCTACCTTCGCTCCTTATTCGAATCAAATGCTGATAATGTAGCCTATGCACAGAGATTGATACGGATATATAACCAGTTAGGAATGGAGCATGAAGCCGAAACGTTGGAGCGACAAATCAATTTTTAAATCTACCTATGAAATTTAATACCAAAACGATACACGCAGGACAAGAACCTGAGCGGACTACCGGGGCTGTGATGCCGCCGATTTTTCAAACATCAACCTATGCACAGGAAGCACCCAACGTTAACCAGGGATATGATTATGCCAGGGTTGGCAATCCTACCCGAACAGCACTTGAAAAAATGATCGCCGGTCTTGAAAATGCAGACCATGGAATCTGCTTTTCAAGTGGTGTAGCCGCGATTGACGCCATTATCCGGATGTTCAGGCCAGGTGATCATGTGGTGGCGAGCAACGATCTATATGGCGGCACATATCGTTTGTTTACAAAAATGTTTGAGCCGTTTGGTATTACATTTTCCTTTGTTGATATGACTAACCTGGACAACGTTCAGGATGCGATTAGCAAAAAAACGAAGCTAATCTGGATCGAAACTCCTACTAATCCGCTGCTCCGTGTAGTGGATATCGCCGGAGTTATTGAGATCGCAAAAAAATGCGGTGCGCTTACAGCCGTTGACAATACATTTGCATCGCCATACCTGCAGCAGCCACTGGATCTCGGTGCAGATATTGCCATGCATTCAACTACAAAGTACCTGGGCGGGCACTCTGATACTATTGGCGGTGCGGTAGCAACATCCAGCCCGGAAGTGGAAGAAAATCTTCGGTTTCAAATTAAAACCACCGGTGCGGTTCCCGGCCCTATGGATTGCTACCTGGTGCTCAGAGGCATTAAAACACTTTCTGTCCGGATGCAGCGCTCTGTAGAGAATGCTGTACAAATTGTAGATTTTTTGAAAGATTCGCCCCAGGTGGAAGTCGTGCATTATCCCGGACTGCCATCACACCCCCAACACAACATTGCAAAAAAACAGATGCGTGACTTTGGTGCGATGGTATCTTTCAGCCTCAAAGACGATTCCATCGAAGCAGCTAACAACCTGATGAGCCGTACGAAAGTATTCACTCTCGCCGAAAGTCTTGGAGGCATAGAATCACTCATTAGTCACCCCGCAACGATGACACACGGATCTATTCCCAAAAACGTTCGTGAAAAAGCCGGGTTGTTCGATTCGCTGATTCGTCTCTCTGTTGGAATAGAAGATGCGGATGATCTTATAGATGATTTAAAACAAACATTGAACCGTTAAATCCACCGAAACTATGAAAAACGTTGTAGTCGTTAGCGCAAAACGAACACCCATTGGATCATTCGGGGGATCACTTTCCTCATTTTCAGCACCGGAACTTGGTTCAGCTGCTATCCTGGAAACCATCAAAAGTGCAGGTATTAAACCTGAGGATGTGCAGGAAGTTGTGATGGGGAATGTTCTCACAGCCGGAGTTGGGCAGGCACCCGCACGTCAGGCTGCCCTTAAAGCGGGATTAGCGAATATCACACCTGCAACTACAGTGAATAAAGTCTGTGCATCGGGAATGAAAGCTGTAATGATTGCGGCGGATCAAATAGCTCTCGGTCAGGCTGATATCATAATAGCAGGTGGCATGGAGAGTATGAGTAACGTTCCATACTACAACAGTAAGCAGCGATTTGGAGCAAAATTGGGCCATTCACAAACGGAAGATGGAATCATCAAAGATGGATTGTGGGATGTCTATAATGATTATCACATGGGCAACGCTGCCGAACTTTGTGCCAGGGAGTGCGGTATTGGCAGGGAAGACCAGGATAAATACGCTGTGCTTTCATACAAACGTGCAATCCAGGCGCGTGATAACGGATTGTTCGATGACGAGATAATCGAAATGAAAGTGAAAGGCCGAAAAGGTGATGTAACGAAAGTCACATCCGATGAAGAGCTCGGTAAGGTGAATTTTGACAAAATCCCAACACTGCGGCCTGTATTTGATAAGGAAGGAACCGTTACTGCCGCAAATGCAAGCAGCATAAATGATGGAGCTGCAGCCCTTTTACTGATGAGTGAGGATAAAGCAAAAGAGCTTGGCCTTGAACCGATGGCCCTGATCAGAAGTCATGCCAGTGCGGCCAAAGCGCCGGAATGGTTTACCACAGCTCCCGCAGATGCACTGCCGATAGCACTTAAGCGCGCAGGAGTTAAAAAAAATGAGATCGGTTTATTTGAAATCAATGAGGCTTTTTCAGTCGTTTCTCTGATAAATAATCATAAACTTGAACTGGATCCGGCCATTGTAAATGTGAATGGCGGAGCTGTAAGTATTGGTCATCCAATCGGGTGCTCAGGAGCCCGGATTCTGGTTACTCTTTTGCATGCCATGAAGAAACGAGGAGTATCACTTGGAGCATCAGCAATCTGCAACGGCGGTGGCGGAGCATCAGCTATGGTTCTCGAATCTGCCTGATAAAAGCTTCTCTTCAGATCTTCCTATGAATCCAAGAAATAGGAAGATCTTTTTTATACGTTTTAAATACTTCTATCACAATATCCCTTCTCTGGCACCCAAATACGCTTCCTGCTGTTGAAAAACCCATTTTTGCAAAAAAAAGTAAATCGGTCGTTGATTTTCAATTTTGAGGGGTGTATTATTTAGAACGAATTAAACTCAAATCAACCCACTCTCTATAGACTAAAGCTACGATCATTTTTTAATTAACCCTTTGTGATCATGCTGCAGCTTTTTCTATACCTGTACCAACTTCCAGTTGGTGTCTCCTCTTCAATTATTTACAATCCATTAAAGCAGAATCTGCCTATTTCTTAGAGCTACTACGCAAACATTACTTACTAATGTAAACTGCTTTTAGGTTTTATCCGATTGTAACGCTATGCCAAATTTTTTCATCAATACCGTAGCCGGAATTCTGTTCTTCTTCTGTGCTATAAATGTGCAGGGACAAACATTGAAGGTGGTTGCTGAGACTGACCAGTTTATCGAATACCATTTCCTGAATGACAGTCTTGAGGTTGTCCATTCCTATGATTTTTTAGTAGAACACAGTTCAAGTACAGTCTACACTGTCACCCAACAGCAGACAGTTACCCATACGCTGCAAAGGGATGCATCATCCGTAATTGAAGCCTACGCCTTAAGCGACAGCAACACCCCTCTTTTCAATATTGTGAATCCGGGTATCAGCCGTGGCATAGAAGTTGCAAACCTGATCTTTCACCCGGTTCGTTTTTCAGCATCCAATCCCCGTGAGCTGGTTGTTGTGAAGGAAGCCCGATTCAGAGTTTACAAATCCGATCGCGGCAGGCAATTTTCAACCCAGGCAGCACGAGCCGTTCAGTCAGAATCTTCTCCCCTTGCAGATGGCGAGTGGTATAAAATCCCCATCCATAACGGGGGTATACACCGTATCGATTATGAGTACCTGGTAGAGTTAGGGATAAATCCATCGCAGCTCAACCCCGGGCAGCTGCAGATTTGGGGTGTGCCCGGCGGAGAGCTTCCCCGCCTGAATTCAGCGGAGAGGCCCCAGCTGCAACAGGTACCTATCATTGTTGAGGCGGATGGCAATTCGTTTTCCCAGGGAAATGAACTGCTTTTCTATGCCGATTCGCCTCACATCGTTTCCCGAAACAGTAATTCAAACACCTACTCCCATCAGCTGCACCGGTACAGCGAGCAGCATCACGTCTATCTTCATGTATCAAACAACGAAACTTCTCTTCGGTTAACAGAAGAAACTCCTGCAGGAACAGGTACAACCATTACTGAATTTCGTGATTTCAAATGGTTTGAAGAAGACCTCGTAAAATCAGAACCGAGAATTCGATCAGGGTTAAACTGGTACGGCATCACTCTTGCAAACAGTTCTGGTCAGCAACAGCGCACAATTTTTGATGAAACTATTCCCGGCCTCATCCCCGGGCGAGACATGAGCGTAGAAATTCAATTTGTGGGAAGAAGCACGCAAAGTATGTCCCTCGGGTTTTTCTATAACGGATCGTCCATCGGAACTTCATCAAACGTTCCGCGAATTTCGAACTACCAGTCAGAAGAAGGGCAATCCGGATATCTCAGAAGTTTTAATACAACCACAACAACCCAGGGCTCTGAAAATGTTGAATTAGTTGCACAGATCAACGCATCGGCCCAGAACAGCCAGGGATTCATCGACTGGATCCGGCTTACATACGATAGAGAACTCCGGGCAGATGATGACATTCTTGAAATCTTTTCGCCCGCTGCCGTTTCGAACCAGGCCGGTACCTACCAGATGCAAGGCTTTACCGGAACACCGGTTGTGATGGAAATTTCCGATCCGGTTAATCCCCGGCTCCTTCGTGTAACCGGGTCAGGTTCTCAGTACAGTTTCTCCTATCAGCACCAGGATCAGAACCGTTTTATTGCCCAGAACCGATTTCACACTCCGGAACCGGGCACGAGAATTATCAACCAAAACCTGAGAGGTATTCAGTCTCACCCCGATTACGTGATTGTTACTTCCGAATTCTTTCTCGATCTCGCCAATGAATGGGCCGACTATCGGCGCGACCGCGATAATTTTGAAACCGTGGTCGTCACACAAAATCAGATTTTTAACGAATTCTCGGGCGGAACACCTGATGTAACCGCAATTCGCGACTATATAAAATTTCTGTACGACCGTGCTTTAAACGCCGGTACAGAGCCGCTGCAACATCTTCTTTTGTTCGGAGATGCCACTTACGATTTTCGAAATATTGTGGAAGGTCCCATCACAAACCATGTGTTCACCTTCCAGAGCGAGGAGTCACTGAACCGAATTAACAGCTACGGGAGTGATGACTATTTTGGACTGATGGGAGACAATGAAGGTGAATGGCTGCCATCAAATACCTCCGAGCGGATTGACATTGGGATTGGTCGTTTTCCGGTCAATACCATCGGGGAAGCACGTGTTGTGATGGATAAAACGCGTGAATATGAAAGCGGAGAAACATCCGGCGACTGGCGTACAAATTTTACCTTTGTATCTGATGACGACTTCCCTGAAGTAGAAACAAATCGCGATATGCACTTGCTGAATGCTGACGGAACGGCACGCGAAATCGATAAAACATCAACGGCAACACGGGTGAACAAAATTCACATGCTTTCCTACCCTGTTGAAACATCCGCTGCCGGGCGCCGGGTGCCCGGAGCAACCCAGGATTTTATCAGCGCTTTTAACGAGGGATCACTGGTCATCAATTACTCAGGTCATGGAAACCAGTTCGTGCTTGCCGACGAGCGGTTATTTACCGAGGAGATGATCCCCAGGCTAAACAACAGAGACCGTCTCTCCATATTTGTTACCGCCACCTGTCAGTACGGCCGCTATGATGATACCGATTCAAATTCGGGTGCAGAACAGACGATGCTTTGGAGCCAGGGCGGAACAGTAGCGTCATTTACTACCACACGGGTTGTATTTACCAGCCCGACCCCCGGCAGCAATAATTACGGGCTGAATATTCAGCTTACCCGGCAGATGCTTGAAAGAGATCAGGATGGCAGGCCGCAGCGGCTTGGAGATATCTACCGGAGAACAAAAAACACGAACCAGGCAAGCAGTTTAAACGGCAGAAAATTTATTCTGCTCGGTGATCCAGCGATGAGAATCGGCCTGCCGGAAGCGAAAACACAAATTACCTCAATCAACGGAACAAACCTTCAGGCATCACCGGATTCAGTTTTACAGATCAGAGCTCTCGACAAAATGACCATCGAGGGAATGATGACGGACCGGCAGGGCAATCCGCTGCCTGATTTTAATGGAGAAACCACAATTACGGTTTTCGACTCAGAAAGAGTTGTTAACCTGCCAGATAAATACTGGGTTCAGGAAGGGCGATGTTTTCAGCCCAATTGCCAATATACAGTAGAAAACGACATCCTGTTCAACGGCCGAGCATCTGTGCGCAACGGTACTTTTCAATCAGAATTTATTGTACCCCGCGATATCACATTTTCCGAGGATCGTGGCAGAATATTAGCCTACACTTCATCAAACGGTATGGATGGTGCCGGATCTGCCGATAATATCGTTTTCAACGGTGTGAATGAAGATGCAGAGGGGCAGGATACAGAGGGGCCGACGATTGACGTTTATCTGAACGACCCGAATTTTGTAAACGGTAATCTTGTGGGCAGTTCATCAATGCTCATTGTGGATCTTGAAGATGAATCTGGCATAAATACAACAGGAACAGGAGTTGGACATGAGATCATAGCTACAATCGATACAAACCCAAGAAAAACCATCGTGTTAAACGAATTCTACCAGAGTGATCTGGATGATTTTCGAAAAGGACGTATCGAGTATCCCCTCGATGAATTATCGGCGGGGAGTTACACGCTAAATGTACGGGCGTGGGATGTATATAATAATCCGGAAGAGGCCACTATCCATTTTGAGGTGGCCGACAGCGATCAGCTTGAAATCCGAAATGTGTATAACTATCCCAATCCAATGAGTCGGAACACGCGCTTCGTATTTGAACACAATCAACCCGGTAATCTGCTGGATATAGATATCCGAATCTATACACTCAGCGGACTCCCGGTTATGCACCTGCAAGAATCACAAATAACATCGAATTCATATGCTAACATTGAATGGAATGGTCTTGACCGCGATTATGATCGCCTGGCTAACGGTACTTATATTTATGTGCTTAGGGTTGGAGCAGATACCCCAGAAGGAAAGCAAACCGAGGAAAAAATCGAAAAACTTGTCATAATCAGATAACCATACATTAAAAAAGGTTTATTTGCGTTATATTTACCAAAATTAAACATCCTATTATATGAGAAAATTAGTTTTACCTTTCTTAGCCGTATTTCTACTCACCGGAGCATTTTCAGTGACCAACGCACAGGTTGGAATTACTGCTGTTCCCTTTCTGCAAATTGAGCCCGATTCCCGGGGTGCCGGAATGGGAAATACCGGAGTTGCCATAGCCGATAATGCATCTGCAATGTTCTGGAATCCAGCAGGTCTTGCTTTTCAGGACAAAAACCAAATCAGCATTACACATGCGAACTGGCTTCCTGCCTTCAATGCCGACCTTTTTTATGACTACCTCGTTGGCACCTACTATGTTGAAGGAATTGGCACGATTGGCGGGCATATTACCTTTCTGAATCTTGGACAGCAAATCCGGACCAGTGAAGACAATGTTGAACTTGGCCGATTTAACAGTTTTGAAATTGCCGGTGGTCTCTCTTACGGATTTGAACTTTCAAGAAATTTAGCTCTCGGTACCGGATTCCGCTTTATCTATAGTTCTCTTGCGGATGGAACCGTGGCCGGTCAAAAAGTAAATCCCGGTGCAAGTGTGGGAGTTGATCTCGCTGCACTCTACAAAACGGATCCTTTCTCCATCGGTTCAAGAAGTGCCAATGTAAACTTCGGCATGAACCTTTCTAATATCGGACCGAGTATCCAGTATACCGATAACGCCCAGAAAGATCCGCTTCCTACTGTATTAAGAGCCGGCTGGGCATTCACCACAGAACTGGACTCCCGCGGATATAACACCCTTACCATTGCCAATGATGTATCCAAGATTATGGCCCGCAACGAACGCATCAGCGGTGACGGTGAAGGCGGCGATACCTATGAAGCGATGGGCTCACTTGAAGCAATTTTCAATTCATGGGGTTCTTTTGATAGATTCAACGGAAGTGAAACCGTTACCCTCAGCCTGGTTGATCAACTTATGTTTGGAAGCGGATTTGAATACTGGTACAATAACCAGTTTGCGCTTCGGGGCGGATATTACCACGAACACGAAGAGAATGGAAACCGCCGTTTTATGACCTTCGGTGCCGGACTTCGATACAATATCGTTGGAGTTGACTTCAGCTACATTTACACTCTCGAAGAAGATCACCCGCTTGCAAATACAATCCGCTTAAGTTTACTGCTAACTTTCAACTAAGCTTCAACTCCCCCGGCGGCCATCTATGGTATTTATCAACTGGATGAACAGTACCAGAATATCCACGGTACTGTTCATTTTCTTTTTTTTTGCGGGTACAACAATCTATTCTCAAACGCTTGACCGATCGTATTCGATTCCGGCGCAGAATGCTGCACAAGCCTCCTCTGTGATCTCTGACGGAACACTGCACATTGTTGCCGTGATGACTGAATTCCAGCCCGACACAAACCGGTTCACATCCGGTGATGGAACTTTTGGTCCGAACAGCATCTCCTACCTGAATAGTGATGAAATTACCATCGACCCGCTTCCGCACAACAAGCCCTATTTTGAAGCACACCTGGAATTTGCCAAAAACTACTACTCTAAAATGTCTTCCGGTGCTCTTGAAATTGAGTACCATGTCCTCGACCAGGTTTTCAGGCTGCCGCATGAGATGAAAGAGTACTCTCCGATTGGTGTCGACCCATCATCCGAACCACTGGCAGAGCTTGCAAGAGATGTATGGACCGATGTTGAGAATCTGGGTTCTTTAGACCTGAACCTGAACAGCGGAGACCGTATAGCGTTTGTCGTTTTTCACGCCGGAGTTGGCCGTGATGTGGAACTGACAGGCACCATCCTTGAAAAAACTCCACAGGATATTCCATCCGTGTATATCAGCAAAAACGCCTTTCAGAGGCTGTTTGATGATCCATCCTTCAGCGGTTTCCCGATTGACAACGGAAATTTAATTGTAGATAACACACTGATTCTCCCACGAACACTTACAAGAGCCGGGGAGGATGTGACAGGATCTGAAGTAATTCTGCAGCTATCCATCAATGGTATGGTTACTGCACAGATTGGAAGCCACATCGGGTTGCCGGACCTGTTCAATACAGAAACCGGTGAATCGGGTATCGGCAGGTTTGGTCTGATGGATGGCGCTGGAATTTTTGCTTATAACGGACTTTTTCCGCCCGAACTCTCCGCCTGGGAAAAGGTCTATATGGGATGGGAAACTCCATTTGAGATTGATTATAATCACCCAGACCCCATTTCACTTGCGGCTGCATCATTACGCCAGCCAAACAGTATTGCCAAAGTCTCAATCTCGGCAAGCGAATATTTTCTTATCGAAAACCGGCACCGTGAAGCCGATCAAACCGGTACAACACTGACGATACAGAGGCCTGACGGCACGCGTGAATCACAAACCTTCACCAATGCTGACACCGCTTTTGTATTTCAACAGTCTGATTTTGTAGAACTCCTTGAGCCCGGAGTGGTTGTGGATGTCTCCAACTACGATTTTGCTCTTCCCGGAGGACCTGCTGAACTTTTAGATGAAACCGATGAAGACGACAGCCGGATGCTGAACGGTGGTATCTTAATCTGGCATATCGATGAGGGAATTATTGATCGCCAGTTATCCCTTCGCAGAGGAATCAATGACGATCCAACCCGGCGAGGTGTACATCTCGTTGAAGCAGACGGCGCACAGGATATCGGACGCCCCACTGCAATCGGGTTTTTCCAGAATGAGGTAAACGGGTCGGCATTCGATTTCTGGTGGAGCGGAAATGATGCGTCGGTCATTACCCAAACCGGTACCATCACGCTATATGATAATCGCTTTGGCCCTGACACCACGCCCAATAACAACAGCAATTCAGGGGCAAAATCAGCTTTCGAACTCATCGAATTCTCCGAAAACCTGCCAACAGCAACCTTTCAGATTCAGCCTTTTAGTACGGGTGGGGATCTTTACGAAGTTGTGGAATCCACACAGATCACTCCAACTATCAATTTTTCCACGCCCGGCGATAATCCGTATTGGAGCCGCTATCCCCTCTCTATCATCGCAACGGGTCAGCAATCGGAATTGATCCTTCCGGGGTCGGACCAGGTTTTATACAGAGATCACCAGGGGGACATCATTCCGATAACACCTTCCGGGCAAAACTCCTACCAGCAGCCTTTATACAACAGCGACACCGAGACACTCACGATTGGATCAAATCCTGGCCCGTCAGATCAGCAAATTACCACCACAATATTTGAACGGAGTGCAACCGGTTTTACTGAATTCTGGAATTTTGAAACAGCGGCCAATAGCGGCTTGATAAGTTCTCCGCTTTCTGATTTTATTCAATTTGATGGAACTACGGCCCGGGCAAGAATCAGTAACCAAACCATCGATGAGGAGTATTATCCCACAGCCGGACACCGTTCAGAGCAGATCAATGGATTTGAATCATTCATTTCGAATAGCGGTGAGATTACGTTCATCACCCCGGCCGAAACAAGCACTACGCAAATTAGTGTTCCCGATGAACCGTTCCTCCGAAAACATATCGGCTTGGCAGAACAGCAGAATGGAGATTTTGATACATTTCTGATCCTTGAGAATGATCTGTACCTGTTCCGGAACACATCGGGTGAACTGGAGCGAAGAACAATTCACTCATCTGAAAATATGGACTGGCCCGCACTTGCCGATATCGACAGATCCGGAACCATAGATTTCATATTTATAGATCGGGCTGAAAACCAGCTTATCGCAAAAAACCAAAATGGCGCCATGCTTTCTGGTTTCCCTATCGACTCACCCGGTGGAGTAAGGTTTACCGGAACTCCTTTGATTGCTGACCTGGATGGAGATGGAGAGTTTGAAATTATCATATCCGGTCAGGATCAACAATCGCTGAATGTATACGGATATCGCTCAAATGGCAGCCAGGTCAATGAGTTTCCTCTCCTGGTGGGAGGAGTTTCAACGCAGGATGATGATCCGGTTCACCCGGCAATTGGAGATCAATATCTCTCGGCCATCAGCCCGGATGGAGATCTCCGGGTCTGGCGATTTCCAAATTTGAGCACCACCTTATGGGGTTCAAAATATGGTAACACCGGAAGTAACAAACTCACTGGCCGGCTGCTGACCGAAACAATTGCCACACCCGATTTTGGAATTTTAAATAACGAAGAAACCTACAACTGGCCGAATCCCGCCCGAAATGAAACCTATTTGCGATTCCAGACAGAATCCCCCGGTGATGTGCAGATTAAAATTGCCACCACAAGCGGACGTTTGATTTACGAGCGAACGGTACAAAGCCGCGGATCAGGGCCGGAAGAGATTATGATTGACACCTCAGGATGGGGAAGCGGCGGGTATCTTGCTGTTGTGACAGCTACCGTAAACGGACAGACTGAACGTAAACTTGTTAAAATTGCAATTGCCAAATAAGTGACCTACCTAAAGCATACATACCGATTGGTTTGGTTTATTCTCCTGCTGGCATTTGCCGGTTCTGTTCAGGCTCAAATCAGTCCGCAATTCCTGGATTATCCCCAAAATCATCTCCCGTGGTTTACTATCGAGAGCGATCATTTTGAGGTCCATTACCAGGAAGGGAGTGAACGAACTGCACAGGTGACATCAAAAATTGCCGAGGAAGTGTACGAACCGATCACATCGCTCTACGGCCTGGAACCGCGCCGCAAAGTCAGCATTGTGTTGCGCGACAGGGAAGATTATTCGAACGGAGCTGCATTTTTCTTTGATGACAAAATCGAAATCTGGGTCCCTGCCCTCGATACTCCCCTTCGCGGTACACACAACTGGCTGCGCAATGTAATTACTCACGAATTCACGCATATTGTTCAGCTTCAGGCCTCCATGAAACGGTCTCGTACGATTCCGGCCATCTATTTTCAGTGGCTCTCGTACGAAGGCGTGCGCCGCCCGGATGTACTCTACGGATTCCCCAACGGAATTGTAACCATGCCGTTTGCTACCGTTGGTATACCGGCGTGGTTTGCTGAAGGTACCGCGCAATATCAGCGATCGGGATTAACCTACGACTACTGGGATTCCCACCGCGATATGCTTCTGCGGTCACGCATCATGAACGACACCTATCTCGATTTTAATGAGATGGGAATATTCTCCTCTAAAACGAGTATTGAGCGCGAAACCAACTACAACCAGGGCTTTGCATTCGTTATCTATCTTGTGGATCGTTTTGGTGAAGAGGTCGTGGCTGATATATCTCGGGCGGCAGCTGAGAGCGGAAAAAACGATTTTTCAAAAGTTATAGAAGCAGCTACCGGTCATTCCGGTACAGCGCTATTTGCAGACTGGATTGAAGACCGTAAAGAGTTCTACGCCCGTCAAACCGAGCATATCGAGCCAACCGATTTTGAACATGTTGTATCGATTGGCTTTTTCAATTTCTATCCTCAATTTAGTCCCGACTCCGCGGCTTTTGCTTATCTCTCCAACCTTGGGCGTGATTTTGCAGCAACTGCGCTGGTGGTTCGTACAGACACAGCTGTGGTAACAATTGATGAAGTAGGTGGTGAACAGCAGCTCGACTCCGATCAGCTGTACCAAATGTCGCATGGAATGGGTGCAAATCTCGCGCTCGATTTCATCAGCAACCGTTTCTCCTTCTCTCCCGGCAGCGATAAAATTCTCTACAGCAAAGCAGAAAAAAACCGTTATGGAGAAACATATCAGGATCTATACATTTACACCTTTGCGGATGAAGATTACGAACAGATCACCGACAGTCAGCGGATTCAGGAACCGGCATGGCATCCAAGCCAGAACCGGGCTGTAGCCGTGAAACAGCACGACGGCACACAGAATCTCGTGATGATCGATTTGGATACGCATGATATCACCTCTCTCACGCAGTTCACTGCAGGCGAAACCATTAACACCCCGGTATGGCATCCCAGCGGTGAAACTGTTTATATGGCTAGTGCCCGCAATGGAAACAGAAACTTGTTTAGTATTGATACTGAAACCGGGCAAACCGAAACCATTTTTGAAAGCACACTGATTGATTATCGTGATCCCTGGGTGGATCCGAACGGTCAGTATCTCTATTTCTCATCCGATATCGATGGCATTTTTAATATCTACCGCAAACATCTCTCCGAAAATCAAACGGAACAGTTGACTACAACTACCGGTGGTGCATTTATGCCAATCGTTCAGAATGATACACTCTACTATTCCCACTACATCAACGACGGTTACAAAATATCTAAAACCGGTCTCAAAGATTCTTACGAGCCGGTAGCCATAACGCATCCGCACGGCCACAATATTTTTAGTGAGTACGATCGCGCGGCCGGACTGAATCGGATTCAGCAAATGAATGAAATCGATGACAGCATTATCGGAGATCTGCCATTTGATACCGGTATGTATGAAGATGAGCCGATTGAATTTGAAATTGAGACTGAATTTGAATCCGACCGGCGAACCTGGAGTCCGTATAGTGAAACCATCACCAGTCTGAACGTATTTCCAGTGGTTCGGTTTGATAACTACTCCAAAATAAATGGCAGTAACTCGCGGCTGCTTACCGCCGGACATTTCGGTTCATTGGGAGAAAATCTGTGGCGGGATATGAAAGTCGGCGCCTATTTATCTTCGCGGGATGTAACGGAAAAGCTGAGCATTTTCGGCGGCGGACTGATCGGTTTTGGCTCAACGCCTGCAAGTGGAATCGGGGACTTTTTCTCACCAAGCCGGATCAACGACCTGGATCGCGATATATTCCTGATTATCGAACACCGCGGAATTCCGTTTATCGAAAGAAGCTGGTCCCCTACCGTAAGTCTTGAGCTGTACAACCTGAAAAGAAACGTTCGTGACGGGCTGTCCATCGAGGAATTTCCCTGCACATCCTGCCTGCCCGAAACCAAAAATATAGACATCCGGTATTCCGTTTGGGAAGCAAACCTGTTTTTGCGAAGTAAACTGAACCGATGGAGCCTTCTGGAATTCGGCGCTGCATACTCTCCTTACAGTGTTTCAACCGAAGGATTCCTATCTGATGAACTTCAGCAATTTATTCCCGGAAGTACATCGCAATATTTTCGCGGACACAGATTTTCGGCATCCTATATAGCGGAATTGATAGAACCATCCCGTAATATGGATATAACGCCGATTGGTATCCGTAGCAGTCTGCGGTACCAGTATGAACCCAGCCGGCTGCTCGATGAATTTGAAGTTAATGACGGCATACTTTCTCCGGTCTACAAATCAGACCGAAACCACTCTCTTGAACTCCGTCACCGCTGGGGATTCCGGCTTGGCGGCGACGATGCTGGTATGATTACAACCCGCGGATTTGCGTACCTGAATAATCCCGAAGATCTTTTTTACCTTGATTACCTGGGCGGACTCACCGGATTGAGATCCTACCCGTTTTTCTCAATTGGCGGGCAGCGAACCGCATTCATGCGCGCATCATACCTCACACCAATTTTCCAGTCGATCAACAAACAGGTTGGAGCCTACACGATTGATAAAGTTTTTGCACACCTGTTTGCCGAAACCGGAAATGGATGGGGCAGCTCTCTGGATATCGGAAATCAGCTCAAATCCGGGATCGGAGCAGAGCTGAGAATGTCGTTCAACAGCTATTATCTTTTCCCGATGAAATTTTTTGTAAACGGAACGTATGGTCTGAACCGTTTTGACGTTACCTTTTCTGATGATTTTATTACCGGATCGGGCGATAACAAGGTATCTTACGGACGGGAATTCCTGTTTTACTTTGGATTAACATTTGATTTCGACCTTTTATGAAACTTGTAGTTTCGTTTGTCATACTCAGCTTACTCCCACTGCTGCTGGCCGGTCAGCCGCTGAAAAGCAATCTCAGCGAATCCGTATTGCAGGCAGATGCTGAATCAGAAACAGTTCATATCTCTGACTTTATTTCTCCGGTACTCTCCCGAAGTTATTCCGATGAAACATTCGATAATTCTCTTCAGAGAAGATTTACCGAAACCCCTGCTCTTGGTTTACTCTCATCGGCAATTCTGCCCGGCAGCGGCCAGATGATTAACAACAACTGGATTCGCGGCGGACTGTTCGCAGCTATTGAGATCGCATCAATCTATATGATTGTGGAGTACCATAATCGCGGAAACCGTGGTGAACAGCGATACGAAAATTTTGCCGATCAAAACTGGAGTGTTACTCAGTATGCACAGTGGCTTGTGGAATATCACGATGAAAACGGCATTAATAATGCCAACCTTGCACAGCTAAGAAACATGGTAGAGGGTATCGATCCAGCGTTTGATACCTCCGTTGACTGGCAGCAAATTGATATCGACATTCTCAGGGATGTGGAGCGAAACACCCCGTTTATTACGCCTGATGCGAATCGAACAAGTAATTTTTCCCATATCTTACCCGGATATGGATCCCAGCAGTATTACGAGCTGATATCAAAATATTACCAATACCAGGCAGGGTGGGCAGATTATTACGGGTATCACAGTGCCAATAATTCAAATCCGTACCGCATTTCGCGTGATGGAGATAAAGCGAGCCCTCTTTTTTCAGAAGGAATTTCGCTGGCAGAACAGTTCAATGAAGATTTCAGAACATCCAAAAACTTCAAAATGCTATTGATCGCAAACCATGTTATTTCCGCTTTCGATAGTTTCTTTACCTTTCAGCTGAAACAAAACCGGCTGCAGGCAGCTACAAGTATGTCTCCCGCGAGCTATATTCAGCTCACCTATAACTTTTAATGACTCCCGAAAATCCGCAGTTAATCATATGGACTTGCTAAAAAGAATATTTACAAACAAATACCTGTATATTTTTACAGGCGGTTTGATTGCATTTGCGGCAGTAGCAGCACTATTACTGAATTTTGTGATCATGCCGAACTATACAAATTATAATGAAGGGGTTACGGTCCCAGATATCACAAAAATATCTTTGTTAGAAGCTGAACAATTACTCGAAGAGTATGGATTGCGTCACGAAGTACTCGACCGAAGAGCCAATGCAGCATATCCTGCAAATTATATTATCGATCAATCTCCTTCTCCCCGTCAGTTGGTTAAACCGAACCGCAAAGTGTATCTTACTGTGAACACCGAGGTCCGGCCCACGGCTGTGGTTCCTGATCTTGTTGATTTGTCGCTCAGAAATGCACGAATCCAAATCGAGAACTATGGTTTCACGATGGGAACAACAAGCTACGAATCTTCCCGATTTAGGAATACGATAATGAGGCAGTCGCTTACTCCCGGCGATACAGTAAACCGGGGCGCAGTGATTAATCTTGTGGTGAGCGACGGACTGGGTGACCGCATTGTAACCGTTCCCGAGATTACCGGTTTGAGCTTATCACAAGCGCAGCAAAATATTCGGCAGGCCGGGTTACGGGTTGGCGAAATCCGGTTTGAATCGAGCCGTGAAGAACCGAATACCGTACTTTCAGTATCCCCTGAAGCTCAGGAACTAACCGAAGGCGAAACACTCACACTTGTTGTTGCCGAACGGTTTGATGCCCGGGAGGAAGCCGAAACCGGTGCTGTAGATACCGACACCACCATCCAGGCACCCCCAGATACCACACGAATTGATGATAACGAATAGCCAGATACCGATATGACATTTGACTCTCCCATTCTTGCCCCTTCGCTTCTGGCAGCTGACTTCACCAAACTGGGTGACGAAATTCAAGCCTGCCTGGACTCAGAAATTAGGTGGCTGCACTGCGACATCATGGATGGGAAATTTGTACCCAACATAAGTTACGGACCGTTTGTGGTGGAAGCGATCCGCCGTGCAGCGCCGGAAACTTTTCTGGATGTGCATTTGATGATTGAAAACCCCGATGCATTTGTTGAACCCTTCGCTGATGCGGGGGCCAACCTTATATCCGTACACCAGGAGACCTGTCCGCACCTGCACCGCACCATTCAGCATATTAAAAACCAGGGATGTTTAAGCGGTGTGGTCATCAACCCGGCAACTCCGGTAGATACGCTCTACCCGATTTTTGAAGATGTAGACCTTGTGCTCGTGATGAGCGTTAATCCGGGTTTTGGAGGTCAGTCGTTCATCGAATCTAGTCTGAAGAAAATTTATAAACTCAATGAGATCAGAAAACAAACACAAATGGAATTTCTGATTCAGGTTGATGGTGGCGTAAACCGGGAGAACTGCACCCAGCTGGTTAGAAAAGGGGCAGATGTGCTCGTTGCCGGCAGCAGTGTTTTTAAACAAGAGAGCATTTCAGAGGCAATTCAGGGCCTGAGATCTAAAATGAATGCGGGCCGCGCTGATTTGGTTTAAATAAAGCTGAATTCTGACTATTTTATAGGATTGTTTTCCTATCATTCAAAAAATTAATAATACATATCGAAACCAAAGAACATATTACAGAAAAAACGGTACTCATCGAAGATGCAGATCCTGTTGTTGTTTTAGGATTTGACGACAGAAATTTGTCGCAGCTTGAACAAGCATTTCCCAATACTACTCTTACCGCCAGGGGAAGCAAAATCAAACTGAAGGGCCCCGGTGGCGAGGTGGAAACTCTCTCTGATATCCTGGATGATATGATCTCGATGGTACGCCGCGGTGGCGAGATTACAAAGAGCGATGTATCTACCCTTCTTGCACTGGCAAACAAAGTAGAGGGAAAATCCAGGCCGGAAAAAACTCCATTTAAGCAAGATACCGGAGATATCATTCTTCACACCCATACAGGGGAATCTGTTGCCGCAAAAACTGAAGGACAGCTTAATATCATCCGGCAATCTGAAAATAATGACATCCTGTTTGCGATCGGTCCGGCCGGTACCGGGAAAACCTACACATCGGTAGCACTTGCAGTTCGTGCTCTCAAACAGCGCAAAGTGAAACGAATTATCCTGGCGAGACCCGCCGTGGAAGCCGGTGAAAACCTTGGGTTCCTGCCGGGAGATCTCAAAGAAAAAATCGATCCGTACCTGCGTCCGCTCTATGATGCACTGGAAGAGATGATTGAATTTGATAAGCTTGAATTTCAGCTGCAAAAAAACATCATCGAAATTGCACCGCTTGCCTACATGCGCGGCCGCACACTCAACAACGCATTTGTGATACTTGATGAGGCGCAGAATGCCACAAACACACAAATGAAGATGTTTTTAACACGAATTGGCTTCAACAGCCGCGCGATCATTACCGGTGATATCACACAAACCGACCTTCCCCGAAAACAGGAATCCGGATTAATCACCATACAGAAAATCCTGAAAAACATCGACGGAATAGCCTTTGCTTACCTTAATCAGGATGATGTCGTTCGCCATAAACTCGTGCGTGATATCATTGATGCATACGATAAATATGAAAGTAAAAAGAGATAAATAATCGTATCTGAAGAGATTCAAAAAAATTATGGCTACCGTAACACCCCTCTACGAAGGCACCTTTTCTGTTGGCCTCGATAAAGAATTTAACCGAATTGACCGAAACGACCCTCCCAAAAAAGGAGCCCTTAAACTTTCAATCAACCCGTTTCTGATCCAGGATAACGACCGGAATATTCTGTTTGATGCAGGAATTGGTGATTTGCTTGGCAACGATACTACCATCGACACCATTCTCGAAAACCTGGACAACCATTCTGTTCAGGATTACGAAATTACCGATATCTTTTTAAGTCATCTCCATTTTGATCATATCGCGGGAATCGCCAATCAAAAAAATGGATACTGGGAACTTACATTCCCCGACGCAGCTATTTGGGTTTCAAAAGCGGAATGGGAAAAACTGCGATCTATCATAGATGAACAGGACGACAGTAAGCGCGATTTTTTCTACTTTGTCGACAGCCATGCCGACCTTCATTTTTTTGAAAGTGATGTTGAAGAGCCGATTCCCAATGTCCGGGTTGAACGAATTGGCGGACATACCGAATATCACAACGCACTGTTTTATGAAAACGGAGATTCCAAATTTGTGATGGCCGGCGATGTGATCGGCACCCGGGGAGCTGTAAACCGTACCTACGCGGCCAAGTATGATTTTGATCCGAAGCAAAGCATGGAACAGCGTAAGAGAATTCAGGAACTTGCCTACAAGAAAAACCACGCTATCCTGGCCTATCATGAGACGGACCATCCCGTTTT
Organism: Rhodohalobacter sp. SW132; assembly: GCF_003390325.1. Taxonomy (NCBI): domain Bacteria; kingdom Pseudomonadati; phylum Balneolota; class Balneolia; order Balneolales; family Balneolaceae; genus Rhodohalobacter; species Rhodohalobacter sp. SW132. Next base: position 65,748 of record NZ_QUOK01000005.1, read on the forward strand.
CAAACTGACTGATTACAGCGAAAACAAAGGGTATAACATTGAAAATCAGACTGAATGAGCTATCCCGCTACTATCGAACCGATCAAACAGTACCTGCTCCAAAATGGAGTTTCAGAATCTCCGGAAGCGGCTGTAATTCTCGGATCCGGCCTGGGCGGGTTTTCATCATCAATCAAAAATTATACGGCTATTCCCTACAATTCTATTCCCGGCTTTCCCGAAACGTCTGTACAGGGACACTCCGGTGAGTTGATTTTTGGTGAAGTGGCCGACAAACCGATTCTCGCGTTTTCGGGCAGATTTCACCATTACGAAGGGCATCCGTTTGAGCGCACCGTACTGCCGGTTCACCTCGCAAAAGCGTTTGATGTTGAAAAACTGATTATTTCAAATGCCGCCGGAGCAATCAATACGCGGTTTAAAGTAGGCGATTTGATGGTGATTGATGATGTGTTCAGGCCGTTTTATTCTGTCGCCTCAACATCTTCTCCCCGATTCAAATACAATCTGTATAAAATCGCCGACGATGTACGAAAAATCGGGGCATCTATCGGGCTTGACCTCCAGAGGGGCACATATCTCTTTGCAAACGGACCGAATTACGAAACGAAAGCCGAAATACGCGCCTTCAGAGTGCTCGGCGCCGACGTGGTGGGCATGAGTACTGCACCGGAACTGATCGAGGCGTCTCGGCTGAATCTGAAAGCTGCGGCTATCTCTATGGTTACCAACATGGCCGCCGGCGTGGTGAAAGGAAAACTCGATCACTCCGAGGTAAAAATAGCAGCCGAAACCCGAAAAGAAGATTTTGCCCGGTTAGTGACGGAATTGGTAAAAAAATTGTAACTGCTGCGACCTGGTGTGATCATTGGATAAGTCTAAGTCCCCAAATCATTGCCAAGCCGGTGAGTATCGCTATAAAAAAACTGAGAAGCGTACCGATCAAAATGTACTCTGTCAGTTTTCGGTCCTCAGATCGGCTCAAGTCACCGAACCTGAATACGCTTTTGGCGGCAAGCAGGAATCCAATCACCGACAGGTTTGATGTAAGCATTGCGATAATAATAAAGAGCCGCTCAAGAATACCAATATATGTTCCCGCTCCCCTTAGAGTCCCGTCATCATTTGATTCAAACTGTTGACTCCACCCCTGCATGAACCGCTGTATGATGATAGCTGCTGGATAGGTGACAAACAAAACGCCGGTTAAGACAACCCAAATTGTATTCACCGGTACATCAACCATTGAAAATTCCCAGTAGAAACTCCAGACCAATAATAAAATAGTCAGATGAGCAAGTTGGTCGATCGTAAACCACCGCAACTGGGTTTCTTCGCGCTGGAATGTAAGTTTTATGCCATCAATTACAAGATGAGTTCCGGCGATGAAAAGCGCAACAGACCAAACCGACCAATTCCAAAGCACCCCCATTATTAACAAAAAATGAATGAGCGAGTGTACCCAAAGCCAGGGTGATCTCCATTTTCTCTCATTTTTGTCTTTAATCCAGCTTTTTGGCTGGAGGATAAAATCCCCTACAAGGTGCGCTAAAAGTAATTTTACAAGTATCATCCCTACGAGACTTTCAATTATATTCGTTATTTAACTTATCCCTGAAATACTGCTCTAACTCAATAATCTCATGAACGGAACCTCGCTTAATCCTTTCATTTACAGTTGATTGAGCAATTCCCAGTTTATCCGCAATATCTGTTTGAGTAATCCCGGGTTCGCTAAACAGTAATTCAGATACTTCGGCCGTTTTACTCGTCCATGAATTCATAATCACCAGGGCGAGCTTAAACATCAAATTTAGTTCTTTATTTATACTTTCACTGGGTGTTCGGATGCCCAGATGGACATTTTCTTGTTTCAATTCATCCAGAAGCGTACCCGAGTACACAAAGGCATCTCCACTCGATTCGCTTATGTACCCCTCCCTGTACCCTCGTTCTCCTACACCTATCGAAAGTCTTACATCAAGTTTTTTGTGGTTTAACTTTTTGATGATTGATTTAATGACAATCGCCACACGCAGTGCATCTTCAGAATTTGCTTCAAGCTGGAAACTATCACCCCGGTATATTTGCCAATCTGTTGGAGTTTCTCCCAGGCTTTGAAACCATTTTTTTAGCGGATCCATCCAGATTGATGGATTACTAACGGTTTGTGATTGAACTATATCTCCTGTTATGGTGGCGATCATATCTCAATATCGTCTTTTTAAACGATATTTTCAAATTATCGTCTAATTTAACGATAATTATCTATTATCGTGTAATAGGACGATAATATATACCCGTAATGATCGGCCGCGTAAGAAGTGAGATAACTGTGCTATAACAGTGTTTTTTGATTCCCATATGTATCTAAGTACTGTTTCAGTTTCACTTTTTTACGCGTACTATTGCTGGTCATATAGCGCAGCTTCCCAAAGATCGGCCGCTCCTGCCAGGCGCGGTCAAACCGCCCGAAACACCAGAAAATTCCCGAGTAACTATTCGGATCGCGTCCATCAATAGCGTATGTGTTATTGAGATCAATAAGATATTGAAGGGCTGTTCTGTGGTCAGGTGTCCACTCAATTACTTTCTTTCCCCAAAGCATCCGCAGGTAGTTATGGATGATACCATCCTTGCGCAGCTGAGTTTGTGCAGCATTCCAGATATCATCACCTGTCTGCGCATTTTCCAGCTCTTCGTATGAGTAGATATGTTCCCGAGGATCATCTTTATGCTCTTCCATCGTTTTAAGAGCCCAATCTGGCAGGCTTTCATACGCATCATAATCCTTGCGATGGTGAGCAAAATGAAACCCGACCTCGCGCCAGGTGATCACCTCATCCAAAAAACCATCGATATTCGGATCGCCATTAAAAAAACCGCCAGTGGATCCTTTATTGAACGAAATTTTATCCAGGTCCCACCCTTCTGGCTGATGCTGAAGAACCGCACGAACAATTTCGTACTCAGAAATTTTTCCAAAGTGGAGCCAGGGACTCAGTCCGCTTGTTATATTTTCATCGGGATGATTCCGCTTCTCGTCGTATACATGCAATCCGTTCCGTATAAAACTGCCCAGTTTTCCGGTGGCTGCAGACCGTGCCCCATTCATTTCCACCGGATGCACATCATGATTGATTTCGAGTCCGGAAATAAAATCGGGAATGGAATTCAGGGCATCTTCAGCATCCGGCAGATTGCTGAAGGTGGATCCATCAAGTTCAATCGATTCCCTGTTTTCAAGATCATCCAGGGGATTTTGCCGAGGCGGATTTGTATACGCTTCGATAAAATTCTTCTGCATGATCTTGCGGAAAAAGTAGGCGCTGTAGGGATCTTTATCGGTGAGACCGAGCGGTATCAAACCGTTACTGTCAACCGTGTAGTATGGAATTTTCAGCTCATCCGGGTACGTTTCATTTCGTTTCCGCATGATAAATACGGGGTATTCATCGGTTACCAAAACTGAAGCTTTCGAAGAGAGTTTCCGAAGAAGATTGTCGTACTGACCCGGTTCTGCCTCAACAAAGGAGACGTAATTGAGATCCTGTTCCCGGGCATAATTGAGATGTTCTTTCATCCCCTGCATCATAAAGGTGTGGGAACGGTCTGTAGCCCAGGGATAATCACACGAGAAAGCTTCGAGTATGAGAAGCGGCTTGTTCAATTTATTTGCCCAGCCTACTGCATATTCGAGGGCAAAATTGTAGTGAAACCTTCTGTTAATCTGCATCCAGTAGAGTACGTACTCTCCCTCTGCGTTTGGTTCGGTTTGATTACGTGGAAAGACCCGATCGCTATTGAAATTTTTCATGATGTCAAAAACAATCTGCTCCGGGAATCAATTCCCGACAATCAGGAATGGCTTTCACTGGAACTAAACCACTTTTTCACCCCATTTAATGAAGGCATAAACTCTTCCGTGCCATTACTGCTGAGCAGAAACCCAACCGGTTTGAGCGAATCCACATTATCACATATAATTTTTAGCATGGCGAGATAAGGAATGACCAGAAGCATGCCTGCAAGTTCCCACAACATCGCACCTGCGAGCAGTGACAGAATAATAATCAGTGGATTCATCCGAACATATGATCCCGTGATGTTGGGGGTAAGAATGTTGTTTTCAAAAAACTGGACCGGAAAAAAAGCAACCACTACCCAAAATGCCAGAGAAGGATCCTGAGTTGCAAGCACAAGTATGAGCACAGAAGCATATCCCAAAATAGTGCCCAGATAGGGTATCAGGTTAAAAAGAGCCGCAATCACACCCAGCAATATGGGATAGTCCAGCCCGATCAGCCAGAATACTCCGCTATTAATAAACATCAGAAGAATTACCACCACAATCAGCCCTTTCAAATAGCGGGGTACAATTTCGGCGATTTCACGGATGATTGTTTGAACCGTTCTCCGGTTCTTGTCTGAAGATATATCAAGAAGTATAGTCTGAAATTTATTTCTATAAAGAAGCAGTAGAAAAGTGTAAACCGGCATCAACCCGAAGGCAACAATCGTATTAGTTGTGGCAGTGAAAAATTCGAGAACATACTCAGCAAGACCGTCAATATTCTCAACAGCATCTTGCATCTGATCTTCACTAACGCCAAAAAAGTTACCTACAGAACCTATAAAAAATGCTGCGTTTTCTTCAATTTGCTCTTTTACATCTGAGAAGTCCTCAGTAAAATTAGCAATCAGGAATCCAAGAAGGGAGAAAATGCCTGCAATGAGAAGAAGCGCACCGATGATGAGTGACAAGTTGGTTAATATCCTGGGGATGCCTGCATTTTCCATACGTCTTGCTCCCGGGTACAGGAGATAAGCAAATAGAATGGAGAATAACAGGGGCACGAGCAGATGTTGCAGAACATTCAGTAAAAACACAATTGCAATAGCCAATAAAAGCCATATCAAGTACTTTGCTGAAGCTGGAATATCACTCATAATTTTAAAAAAGAAAGACTCTCATTGCACGGTAATATAAACTTCCTCAATCCGTACAAATCGATATTTTAGTTTGGATAGTATGCATTTCTAAAAAAAACTGCACCAATTAAATCTTTGCAGATTTTCACTCAAATCCAACTGAAGTAATGAAATAGAGTTCCGGTTTCTATCAGGAGATCTGCATTAATTCGTGCGACTTTTCCCTTGTTTAGATTCTACTTCATTTTTTTTGTGTATACGCTTGATCCTGGCCCTGTTGGCACCTTTAATTAATTTCTATAAAACTATCTGGCACTTTATCCTGTTAATTATAGAAACAATTCCCATTACAAACTATATAAAAGATAACAGTACTAATAGTGATCCTCAGATTTTTAAAAAAATAATCAACCTGTTATGTCAGATAAAAAGAAAAAAGAAATACTCAAGGAACCTCAGGAAGAATTTATAGATGAGGGAATCGCTGAAAAAAAGGAGCCGGGATCTTCTGATGCGGGGAAACCATTATATGAGAATATGAAGCTGGAAGAACTCCACAGGCAAGCCCGATTGGAAGGTCTGAAAAACTACATTGAATTAGATAGAGATGAACTTATAAATAAGCTGAAAGCTCAAAAATCATAGGCTGAATAAACCACCATTTTATTCTCAGATTCATTTTTTATTGATCTCTACCATGGAAATTTATGAGGAAATCTTACAGTAATCATTCCGTTTAGGAATTCAGAGAGAAACCGAATCAAAAAATCAGGATATTATGGAATCTTCAAATATAGAGTTAGAAAAATTCGTACATGAAACTCATGAATATATTAATCAGTTAGCAAGTGATCTCGGACACCCGGAAGAAAAACAAAGGGTGATGATTATCTGGCGTGCTGTAATGCATACGATCCGCGATCGCATTCAGATCTCAGAGTCACTGGACCTGCTCTCTTCGCTGCCATTGATTCTTAAAGGGATGTTTACTCTCGGATGGAAATACAGCGAATCACCGCCCTATACATATGAGACTATCGAGCAGATGAAAACCCGGGTTAAACATCTACAAAATGAATATGGCGAACAGGATTTCCCATGGGGCAAGTCCACCGAGGAAATTATCTCCATAGTACTTGACTCACTGGAAAAATATTGTTCGGAAGAGCAAATAGACCATATCAGGGGGCAGTTGCCACAAAAAGTAAAGCAGGTCGTATAAAAGTTAGCTTAAGGTGGCAGAAGAGTGATTTAAAAGTATCACTCTTTCTTCACCCACCTGTCGTTTTCTTTTTTGTATTTCTGTTTTACTGCAGCCCAGGCTACACGATGGGCCGTTTCTTCGCGGGAAGCATCACCTTGCCTGTCCGCGGGATCTTTATATTCCTCCCAGGCACTGTTATAGGCTTCCTTATAGATCTCCCGCGCATGTTTGGGCAGATTATCTTTTACAGAATCCGGAAGGTCGGATAATCGGTCGTACGGCATGTTTTCTCCATTTTATATTAACAATTAAGTATAGACATGTACCACAAATTATTGGAAATGTTCTGATGAATTAATTGGTACATCTATCAGAATGGAGTTTACAGGGAACACCTCACAGAGAAAATCATTAAAACGTTATAAGAGCTTCTAAATTAATCAAGAAACCAAATATCAGGATTATGAAACCTAAAAATAAGTTATCCATAGCAATTCTTGCTACAGATGGATTTGAAGAGTCAGAATTAAGTGAACCTCGCAATGCTTTGAAAGATGCCGGGATGATTGCGCATATTGTATCTCCAAAGCAGGATCAGATTCGTGCCTGGAAGCATACAGAGTGGAGCAGTGAGTATAAAGTGGACGTACCTCTTGATGAAGCAGATACCGAAAATTACGATGCATTGTTGCTTCCCGGCGGTGTTCTGAATCCCGACCAGTTACGAACTGAGGAGAAGGCCATTCAATTTATCAGGGATTTTATCGAATCAGATAAACCGGTTGCTGCAATCTGTCACGGTCCCCAGCTTTTAATTGAAGCAGATGTAGTAGATGGCCTGAAAATGACATCTTATCACGCCATAAAAACGGATCTTAAAAACGCAGGCGCAAACTGGGTTGATGAGGAAGTTGTGATAGACCGAAATATCATAACCAGCCGTAACCCCGATGATATTCCAGCTTTTAACAAAGCCATGATTCATGAATTTCAAAAAACGAAACCCAAAGAGACTGCATAATTTTGCATCTCTATCATCTCACCCTCGCTAAGAATTTGCAGAGGGCTTAGCAAAACCGTGCTTTCGCCAGATTTCGGCGTTATTGTGGAATCGAATTCCTCACGTATTGTACATACGCTCCGGTTCCGATTCCACTCTGGTCTTGAACTATGACAAAATCCCTGGTTTTGTAAAGCCCTCATGTAGTGAGGTTTAATTATTTTTCTGAGTTCGATTCTAAAATTAAACAAGACATAATTATTCGAACTTCCAGGTATGAAATGTGAATGAGTTCATATAAAGTGAAACGGGCTCAAACCGGCAGATCCATTTGGTTAAGCCCGTTTTTTTTCATGATATCATCAAAACTCATTGCGCTTCAATCCTGTACACTCCGCCATCACTTTCATCTGTAACCAGGTAAAGGTTTCCATCAGGGCCCATTCTAACATCGCGGATTCTGCCAATAACTTCTGTTATCAGAACCTCATCATGCACAACTTCTTCCCCATCGATCTCAAGCCTGTGCAGCTGTTCTTTTAAGAGTGATCCGGCAAAAAGGCTGCCATTCCATTCTTCAATTTCACCTTGGTGGTAGAAAGCCAGTCCGGATGGTGCCATGGATTCTTCCCAAATGTGTTTGGGTTCCTCCACACCGGGAGCTGATTTTCCTATGCCGATCATAGCTTTGGTATCATACTCAACGCCCTGTGTTACCTGTGGCCAGCCGTAGTTTCTGCCTTCAACGACAATATGCACAAGATCGCCGCCATACGGGCCGTGTTCTGTTGTCCAGATATTCCCATTATCCGGATCAATTGCAAGCCCCTGGTTGTTCCTGTGCCCAAACGAGTAGATTTCCGGGCGAAGGTTACCGGGTTCCATTTCAACAAATGGGTTATCATCCGCCGCACCGCCATCTTCATTCAAACGGATCATTGCGCCACCCGGATCAGTAAGATCCTGAGATGGATAGCGAATTCCCCTGTCTCCTATTGAAAAAATTACCGTTCCATCTCCCGGAAATACAATCCTGGAGCCATAGTGCCTGCCGGGTTCAGTTCGAGGCACCTGTGTATAGAGTTCTTCTAAATCTTCAAGAGCGGTTCCATCGCTGTTAATTTTTGCCCGTGCCAGTGCGGTACCTGTGGCGTAATCTTCATCACCAAAATTTGAGTCGTCATCACCAGGGCTTGAGTAAGTAAAATAGACCCACCCGTTTTCCGCATGCTCAGGGTGCGGAACCACATCAAGTAAACCACCCTGGTTTCCACCCTCAGGCGCTGTTTTTTGATCCTCATCGGTATCAATTTCGGGCAGTCCCGTGAGAGGAGTAATTGAATTCCCATCAACTATTAGCAGTCTTCCGGGGCGCTCTGTGATGATCATCCTTCCATCAGACAGCCAGTTCACTGCCCACGGATGCTCCAGGCCCTCAACTACTTTTACTATCCTGAAATCAGTTTTTTCGCTGCTCACCGATTCCTCAATAACTTCCTCTACTACCAGTTGTGCCTCACTCAAAGTTATTGCACTTAAAACAATGATGACGCTGCCTACAAATGTTCTTAGTATTTTTCTCATGATTTTAATCATTTTAAGGTTTATTATTACTCGTAAAAGAGCAGTTTAAATACTCTATAACCGATTTTTAACACATTCTGTTACACATTGTTCCGAAAGGCTTTATTTTAATCGGATATTAACTATAAATGTATAAAATCTTTAAATCTGAATGAATATTTCGATATAGTTTATTATCGTCTGTATATTAATTCATTATTAAAATGACAATTTAGTTAAATAAAAAAGGAGAACAAGAGATGAGTGAACTGCTCGAAAAGATCCACCCTGACGGGCCGGAAGTTTCCAGAGTATCAGTAGGAATGCTTCGGTTACCGGAATGGGATTATTCAAAAAAAGAACTCGCAGAGTATATTGAAGCCTGTATTGAACTTGGCGTCACCACCATCGATAATGCCGATATTTATGGTGAATATGAAAGTCAGCCAATTTTAGGTGAAATGCTAAAAGATAATCCCGGCATTCGCAAAAAAATTCAACTAACCAGCAAATGCGGGAATGTACTAACATCAGAAAACAAGCCCAGCCATGAGGTAAATCACTATAATCTCACGAAAGAACATATTCGTGATTCTGTTGAAACCACTTTAAAGGATCTTCATACAGACTATCTCGACCTGCTGATGCTGCACCGTCCAAGTCCGCTGATGGTGATTGAAGATGTTGCAGAAGTACTAACCAAACTGGTGGATGAGGGAAAGACGAAACATGTGGGGGTTTCTAATTTCACGCCACGCCAGTTCGACTGGCTGCAGTCGTACCTCGATATACCTTTGGTAACCAACCAGGTACAGGCCTCACTCCTTCACACTGAACCGTTATTTAACGGAGTGTTTGACCATTTGCAAGAGAATGGGATCAAGCCGATGATTTGGTCACCCCTGAATGGAGGGGAATTGTTCGAGGGCAAGGAGGATAAATCCGTTCGGGTACGGATTGAACTTATAAAACTGGCGGAGAAGTATGAGTGCACATTTGATGTAATTGCGCTTGGATGGCTGTTTCAGCTTCCGGTTCAGCCCTTCCCTGTTGTAGGAACAAGCCAGATTCTGCACATCGAAAAAGCGGTTAAAGCCAGTAAAATGGACCTTGATCGCCAGGATTGGTTCAAATTACTTGAAGCATCACTGGGCGAACCGGTGCCGTAGGGATTACAAATACTTTGCCATTCAATTTTACTATAAACTGCCTCATAATTTTGAGGCAGTTTTTCCTTCTCATTTGAAGAAATAGAGTTGCAGCTTACATCAAAATATACACTTCGAATTGCGGAGCTGTTAAACCGTCTCCTTCTTTTTCTCAGCTCTTTTTCTTTCGTTGTGATCCAGGTGCGTTTTCCGGATTCTCAGGCTTTTAGGGGTTACTTCAAGCAATTCATCGTTGTCGATAAATTCGATGCACTGTTCGAGACTCATCTTTCGTGCCTGTGAAATTTTAACCGAATCGGAGGTTTGCGTGGCACGATGGTTTGTGAGGTTTTTCTTCTTCACCACGTTAATTACCAGATCATCCGCACGGTTATTCACTCCCACAACCTGACCCGTGTAGACCGGATCGCCTGGTTCTACGATGAAGTTGCCGCGATCCTGAAGTCCCTCAAGAGCGTAGGGTGTTACGTCGCCTTTCTCCAGTGAGATTAGCGCGCCGCGTGTGCGTCCGGGAATCTCACCTGCGTACGGTCCGTATTCTAAAAACTGTTGATGCATAATTCCGGTGCCGCGTGTTTCGGTGAGCATCTCACCACGAAACCCAATAAGTCCGCGAGCGGGAACTTTGAACTCAATGCGATTATTCTCACCTTCCTGGACCATTGAGGTCATAATCCCTTTCCGCTTCTGAAGATTGTCAATCACCCTGTTGCTGTAATCAGAATGAACATCGATCACAACTTCTTCAAACGGCTCATGCAGATCGCCGTCCACTTCTCTGTAAAGAACTTCGGGACGGGATACAGAAAATTCAAACCCTTCACGGCGCATCGTTTCAATCAAAATTGAAAGCTGAAGCTCTCCCCTTCCCGCAACGCGAAAAATATCGGGGTTGTCTGTCTGTTCCACATGGATTGAAACGTTGGTACGAATCTCCTTATTCAGACGATCTTTAATCTGGTTTGATGTAACATAATCGCCTTCCAGACCCGCAAACGGCGAGTTATTGACCCGAAAATACATGGCCATTGTCGGCTGATCGATATCAAAATATTCGATCGGAGTCGGGTCAGAAATATGGGTCAGTGTATCACCGATTTCCACATCCTCATATCCGGCAAGTGCAAAAATATCACCTGCTACTGCTTCTTCTACCGGTTCACGGTTCAAACCGTTAAATGTAAACAGTTTTGTTGCCTTGGCTTTCTGCTTGTGAGTACCCTTGCGGTCCATCAGAACAATCTCCTGGTTGGTTTTGATGGTCCCCTGCTCCACACGGCCAATCGCAATCCGTCCCACGTAATCGTTCCAGTCAACGCTGCTGACCAGCATTTTAAACGGAGCATCCATCACCTGTTTTGGCGGGGGGATGTGCTCTACAATTTTATCAAACAGCGGAGCCATATCCACATCATCATCTTCCAGCTCTTCTTTGGCATAGCCATCGATAGCGGCAGCATAAAGAACCGGGAAATCGAGCTGTTCATCCGTTGCATCAAGCTGCACAAACAGATCAAAAACCATGTCCAGCACGGCATCCGGACGTGCATCCTGCCGGTCGATCTTGTTGATCAGAACAATTGGCTGATACCCAAGATCGAGTGATTTACGAAGCACAAATTTTGTTTGCGGCAGAGGTCCTTCCGCAGCATCCACCAGCAGAATCACACCATTTACCATTTTGAGGATACGCTCTACTTCACCGCCAAAATCGGCGTGACCGGGGGTATCCACGATATTGATTTTAGTACCATTCCACACAATCGTTGTATTTTTTGAGCTGATGGTAATGCCCTTCTCCTTTTCCAGATCTCCGGAGTCCATGACCCTCTCTGCAACCTGTTCGTTCTCTCTGAAAGTTCCGCTCTGCCGCAGCATCTGATCCACCAGTGTGGTTTTTCCGTGATCTACGTGAGCAATAATGGCGATATTTCGAATGTCCTGTATCATAAAAGTGTGTGATGTGTCCGCGCGTACTGCCCGGGAAAATGTATAATTATGGTGATTTTCGATCTCTCCGACTATGGGCTGCAAACCGAAAACTTGATAGCCTTAAATATACGGTCTTTTTTCGTGAGTTCTGATTATTTCTGTAAATAGAGTAAAACTGCGTTTAGAAATGACTTTACTGGACTGGTTTAATCGGAATCGTGTTCATGAATTCTGTTCATCATGATAAATCCGAATGCGTCTGAACCCTCAATTTATGCTGTCTCTTGAGCGGAATAAGACATGCGGCAATTCGCGCCAAAAATAATCCGTTCTGATTTCTATCATCTCCTGTTGATTCAAATAGACACAACCGGCAAGCAGGATGGCTAAACAAAAGCCGTGAAAGCAGATCGCTTTCATGCATATTAGAGGGGTCTGACGAAAATCATTACCTCCCGCTAAAAACCCCCATAAACAATATGGTATTCGAACTGTTTTCGCGGATAAAAAAGACAAATGGCCGGTCAAGACGAATGGTTTTATACGATTGGCCTCCGCCTGCTGATGTTGTATAAAATCCGATTACAGTAACAGCTGCCGCCTCGCTGCCTTCTTCGTCAAGTTTAATGACTGCCCGGTGCATTACATCCGAAATGTATAGATATTCATCTTTGTTTATTCTCGAAAAATCGGTTTCTGGTTCACCAAATGGCAGCGTCAGTCCCATTTCTTTTAGCATCTCGGGAAAGCCTTCAATTTCATAATCCAGCTCAAATTTTGGCACAAAAACATTGAGGGTATCCTGTTCGAGCTGACGTGTGATGGATGAAAACCTGCTTTCTGTTAGTTCAGGCAGCTGTTCTTCCAGCACTTTGTTATCTGTGGGAATCAGGGCTGTAAATGAAAATCCGTCGTTTCCGTACCACATATCCAGAGCTGTCCATTCTGAGTCTTCGTAATAGCGAAATTCCTGGCGGGCCTGCATCATAGGCACTTCGGTTTGGGTACCGTCTGCCAGGTAAAAGGGTGCGTCGCGGGTCTCTTCGGGATCGAACTGAACCGTCCAGTCACCATTAAAATAGATGGCATTGATCAGGTACATCACTACCAGCGGGTCAATTTCTTCTATCATTTCTTCAATCAATCCGTTGGTTTTTTCGTCAATCCAACCGTTGATGATATCCGGCGCCTGAGGCGAACTGAAATCGAGTTCGCTTATCTCCGCATTGAAATATTCACTGTTGCTGTTCAGAAAATCATCCAGAACCGGAAACCCCTCCCTGATCCAAATGGAGTTGGCAATATTCATCACCACCTGTGCATCGAGGGTAGTAAGCAGCTCGATCAAATCTTTGTATGCCTGGTTGATTTCGTTGTTGGTCATTCCCGTATAACCAAAGAAATCCCGCATCTGATCATAGGTTTCTCCTTCCGCCCCATTCAGGGCCATCGCAAACGCAGTGGAGATGCTAAGCGGTGAGGCGAAAAACGATTGACCTCCCTCTTTTTCCATCAATGTTTGCAGAAGGCGAAAACTAAAATCATTTGATGCTTCAGAGATCATCAGCTCATGAACAGACAGTTCGCGGGGCAATTCCCGGCGCGGTTCATCTGTATCATCCGCCGAATTAAAAAGATCACAACCTGGTAACATTACCATTGCAAAAAAAATGATGGATAGGAAAATTATTCGATTAAGCATAGGCTGGAATTGATTGGGATATCATTACACTTTTATTACACCTCAAAAACCGGCAATACCTAATTAAAAAAATTTTCATCACCCAGAGCCGGCTTCTTCCTAATCAAGTGTACTAACCGAGCAAAATTTCTTCGCAGTTGATAACAGAAGTTCTGCCAGCTGATGTATAGAATCCAGCTCAACCCACTCAACCTCCTCGTGGATACCGCCGCCTTTTGGGCCGATAATGATCGTTTCAATTCCCGCTTCACCAAAAATGGCTGAGTCTTCCCACCAGGTGTGTCCCGTCCTTTTTAGTTTTTTCCCAAATACCCCTTCGGCTGCAGTATCTGCCGCAGCAACAATTCCAATTCCTTCTTCCGCCTCGTATGGGCTTCTCCACATCATCAACTCAAGAGAGGCGCTAATTTCGGGATCCTTATCCTGTATTTTTCTGATAATCTGTTTCAGTTCCTGTTCAACTCCGGAAGGTGTTTCTCCGGGAATTGTTCGCCGCTCCACGTGAATGGTGCAGCTGTTTGAATAGATAAAGAGGCTTCGTCCTCCCGAAATCATAGGCACATGCATGGATGCCTCCCCGCAAAGCGGATGCTTTCGCTCCTTCTGAAGATGATTTGCCAGTTTATTCAGTTCCACGAGCAGCGCTCCCATTTTCAGGTTGGCGTCAACTCCCTCATTATGGCAGCCTCCATGGGCTGTTTTTCCTTCCGTTGTAATTTTGAAGACGCAAAATCCTCTGTGAGCCATGCATAGTTCCAGGTTGGTTGGCTCAGTGACGATTGCGGCATCAGCGCTGATTTTCTGTATCAGTGCATTCGCACCAATACTCTCAAATTCTTCATCCGCCACAAATGAAAGTATCAGATCTCCTTTCAGCTTCACCCGATGATCCTTTACAGCCTTTGCCACCCCGACAATTGCCGAAATACTCCCTTTCATATCGTAAGCTCCTCTTCCGTAGAGTTTGTCACCCTCGATTTTCCCGGAAAACGGATCGCTCATCCCCTCCACTCCAACCGTATCCATGTGAGCATTAAGAACCAGGGATTTGCCACCTCCGGTACCTTCTATGATTCCCGTAATGTTCACACGGTCTGGCCCCAGCTCGTCAATCTCATACGGAATTTTCAAATCGTCCAGGATTTTGCTGATATATCGGGCAACCCCGGCTTCGCCCTTTCCGTCTTCTTCAAGACCGGGATTTACGGAGTTGATCTGAACCAGGTCCTGAACTGTTTTTAAGATGAATTTGCGGTCAACCATGAGCTTGCCTGAATGACTTCTGAATCAAATTTTTTCAAGCGCCTGTTTCAGATCATCAATCAGATCCTCGCTGTTTTCGATACCGGTCGAATAGCGAATCAAGCTCTCTGAAATACCAAGTTTTTTACGCTGCTGCTCCGAGAGTTCAACATGGCTCGTGACACTTGGAGGTCCCGCAAGCGTACTCACTGATCCCAGACTTGCCGCAAGGTGAACAAACTTAAGATGATGCAGAAACGTCTTCACGGATTCATAATCGCCATCAAGTTCAAAACTCAGCACACCTCCAAAACCTTTCATCTGCCGTTTGGCAATGTCATGACCCCGGTGCGTATCGAGCCCGGGATAAAATACCCTGGAAATTTTGGGGTGATCATAGAGAAACCGGGAAATCTTCAACGCATTTTCGTTTTGTCGATTTACGCGAAGTTCAAGGGTTTTCATTCCCCGTATCACGTTGTACGCCGTTTCCGGATGCAGGGTAGCCCCGGTTATTTCCCTGTATTGAAAGATTTTATGGACCAGCGATTTTTCACCACAAACCAGCCCGCAGAGTGTATCAGAATGCCCTCCAAGAAATTTCGTAGCACTGTGGATTACAAGATCAACGCCCAGCTCCAGCGGGTTCTGGTTGATCGGTGTGCCGAAGGTATTGTCCGCAACAACCAAAGCCCCGGCTTTCTTTGATGCAGCAGCAATTCGCTTAAGATCTATGATTTTCAGCGTGGGATTTGTGGGCGACTCCAGGTAAACCAGCGTACAGCCTTTGGCAATCTCCTTTTCAAGCTGTTCGTGGTCTTCCGTCTCACAGAGCTGAACTTCTATATTTAGTTTCGGCAGAAATTCCAGGAATAACTTGCTTGTACCGCCATACGAATCTTTTATAGAAACAACCCGATCACCCGGTTTAAGAAGCGCAAACAGAGTGTTACTGATGGCTGCCATTCCTGTAGAGAATGACGTAGCCGCCTCTGCATTTTCAAGCAACCTGATTTTCTCTTCCAGCACGGCTACGGTTGGATTGGTATTTCGGCTATAGATAAAGCCCGGCTTTTTGCCCAACGCCACATCAACCCATTCATCAAGATTTTTGTAAGCGTATGTAACGGTATTCACAATAGGTACTGTTGAACTGCCGTCCTGAAACAGTTCTTCTTCACCCGCCCATACCGATGCTGTGCCCCGTTTACTTTTTTTCAAATCCATCTTGTCTGTTTCGATTAATTAAGAGTTCAAAAATCTGAGTCGCTCGAATAGTTTTCTTTATTTGCGACCACAAATATTACGTCCGGTTTTCCGGAATGAGCGGGAGTTTAATCATCTTTCAGCTGTTCAGCAAACCTGCAGAAAAGGGTGTATCAGATATCGCGCCGTTTGTTTGCGCATTTGATTTCACTCCAAAATCAAACCTCGCCTGTACTGTTAAGCAATTTTATCAGCTTTTTTATCCCGAGGAAAATCACGATTAAAAGAAATAGGCTGATCAATACCACTTCATGAAGTGTGGGTTCGGTTGTGCTAATCAGCAATCCCCGGTCGCTGACCCATCGGAGCACAAAGAAAAAGAGAAAGAGTGCGCCGCCGAAATAAAGCGCCATCCGGGCTGAATTCTGTTTTGTTTTTGTGGATAGGCTCTGATTTTTCAGCTTATCAGCCAGATCATCCCATTTGAAAAAAGCCGCATAAGCGAGGAAGTTGGGCAGAAACGCGATGTTCAAGGTCATCATCGTTGAAAAGTGAAACATCACGGCAAAGCAGCAGAACAGTCGAAACCATCCGGCTTTTAAAACCGCAACCAGAAATCCGACTTCAAAAAGAATGGTAGCCCAGTCGAGGAATTCCCAGATCCAGGCTGAATCGATCTGAACAGCTGCATCAGCGAGAAGGTCCTGCCGGCCTCTCATAAAATACTGGTTTAACAGGTGGCCTTTTGTAGCTTGTGTGGTTGGATCAAGCCAGCCGCCCAGGATTTTTGGAAAACCGGCAGTAAACATCATAAAGCCAATAAACAGGGCCAGCAGAACCAGCGGCCACCCTTCCGTTTTTTCAGATACCCTTCTTTTCGCTGAATCGAAGGAGAAGGCTGCACCCCAGTTGCTAAACGCCATAATAATTGGCGTAACAGAAAGCAGAAGTTCGTGATTGATCTTACCGAGACTGAACATAAATCCCTGGAGAATCAGCATGGAGATGCCGGCAGTGACGGATGAGATTTTCGTATAGATACCCAGAAGTACCCCAATCCAGCTCAGAATTAACAGAATGTGCACGGCCTGAAGAAAGATCTCGGGAGGAAAATCATCAAACAGCATCATAGGACCGGGCGGAGGCGTGAAAAAATCAGTCGGATAACTTGTGAGAACAGAATAGAGACCAAAATCCGGCAGAAGGAAAAACAGGAACAACAGCGATGCAAATATGCGGTAGATGGCAAGACCTTCTGCACCCGGTGAGTAGCTCTCGAAGATCCATTGCTCAAATTTATTTTTCTGCATCAGCTACTCCCCTCTCAAAATCTGCACGCGCTGAATCACCTGTACCGAATCCTGCTCAAGTCCGTCTGCCGTTCGCTGCATGAAGCTTCTTTCATGAAGCATCTGAATTTCGTTCGTTTCCCTTCCGGTTTTCTCACTTGCGCGTTGATTAAACCAATCCAGCGTTTCATCAGAAAACGTATTGACATACTCCTGGTCCGACAGGTTGCTGCGCATGAAAGCGGGAATCATAGAGAGCGGCATATCATCAAAAAAAGTTTGCAGCGTAAGGCGGGTGGGTTCAATTTGATCGGGGTGAGATACCTCAATAAAAAATTGATTTACCGCATAATGTCCGTCGTATACATAAACATTTTTAAACCCGGGAAACACAAATGCCGGCCAGGGTTCGGCTTGATAGTAGCCAATAACTCCAACCAGACCGTATTGGATCGGCAGATAACAGAGAAAAAAAATAAAAATTCGTTTAACTGTTTTTCTTTGAGTAGACTTCATATCAGCAGGATAAATTTCTCCAATATTATTCTATCACTCCAACTATAATTTTTTATGTTCTTTCTGATAGAACGACTCTATAAATTACTGAAAACTTAATTATTTATGGAACTGAACCCTCTTCGATCTGATAATAGGAACTCTACCCCGTGCAGATTAACGTTTAATTTATGAAAGTACTCCATTTTAAAACGACGTACCTGAACGAATCTGAAACATTCATCGATCGCCTGGTACGAAATCATCAGGAGTTTTCTCCCGTTATTGCAACATGCAATAAACTAGCGTTTACGGAAGGTTTAAACATTCATGAGATGCCAAAATCTGGCTTTGCGGGATTGGTAAACACCATTCAGCTCAAGCTCAATAGCAGTCCTAAATTTCTGTATAAGGTTTTTAAACAGGAGAAGCCGGATGTGGTGCACGGTCATTTTGGACTCGACTCTTATCGGTTGATCCCGGTCATAAAAAAATTTGGAACACCATTTATTGTTAATTTTTACGGTCATGATGTTATCCGGCTCCCGCAAGAATTTGGATGGACGGCAAGGTACAACCGGCTGAAAAAGCATCTCGATTTCGCCATTGCAGGTTCTGATGATATGAAGAGCAACCTGATTGACCTGGGATTTAATCCGGAGCGGATTCAGACCATCAAACTCGCCGTGGACCTGGAAAAGATTCAGTTTCAGCAGCGTGATTCTGCCGGATTGAACATTATGATGGTTGGGCGCCTGGTTGAGAAAAAAGGATTTATTTTCGCAATTCGAGCATTAAGTATGCTCCGCGAAAAGTACCCCGAAGCACAAATGAATATTTTCGGAGACGGTGAACTTCTTGAAGTTTTAAAACTGGAAGTTGCTGCACTGGATCTTGAAAACCGTGTCCACTTTAAGGGTTTCACAAATAATGATGAGATTATCCGTCAGCTATATCATCACGATATGCTTCTTGTGCCAAGTGTACAGGCCAAAGATGGCGACAGAGAAGGCATCCCGCAGACTACCGTTGAAGGGATGGCGACGGGAATACCGGTCATTGCCACAGACCACGCTGGGCTTCCGGAATTAATCGATGATGGGAAAACCGGTCTTCAGGTTCCGGAACGTGATCCGGAAGCGTTGTATCTTGCGATGCATAAGCTGATTCAATCACCTGAAATCGTAAAACAAGTGAGTCATGGGGGGAGGAAAAAGGTGATGGAGGAGCATAATATTGATATTCAAGTCACCAAAACTGAAAAACTTTACAAAAGTTTATTGTAAATAGGTATCGGAAATTTTAGTTCACTTTAGTTAATGAGATGATAAAATTTATGTTTCTCTGATACTCATCATCTTTTTCATACTCTGTAATTTTTAGAAAATCTTCGATCGTTGTGATTTTGGTGTTAACCCTATTTTTTTTGTCTAACAGTGTTACGGTATACAGAGAGAGTATTTCATTGAATTTTTCTTTTGATATCTCATCCTTATTGTGAAGAATTTTCCTGTGATATTCTATCAGAATATTGTTTACAGCCCCTGATGAAAGTATTTTTTCCATACCGCGAAGAACGTTTAGTTCAGCACCCTCAACATCAATTTTGATGAGTTTAATTTTTGATTTTGAAAGATACTTTTCCCAAAAATCATCTAATGTGATTGTCGGTACTGTAAAACGTTTCCCATCAAGATTTCTACTCGATTGGTGCATACTATGCGAAGAAGGATGCCTGCTTTGATATAATTTTACGATTTCACATTTATCAGAAGCAGCAAAATTCATCGCAACTACATTATCTAACAATTGAGTATTTTTATACAAAGCATAAAAATTATTGGTTTCTGCTTCGAATGCATAAACTGCTCCATCGCTTCCAACTTTATCAGAAGCAATCCTTGAATAATAGCCTACATTGGCTCCTACATCGATAAACAGATCTCCCTCGCTCAAATAATTTTCGACATTTTTTGTCATCATAGGCTCATAATCACCCTTCGCTATATCCCCCCCGGTTAAGTGTGATGTACCCTCAGGAAACATCCAATCATTTTTAACTCTGTAATAATGAAATTTTACAGATCTTTTTATTTTCGTTAATGGGTTCTTCATGTTACCTCAATCATAAAACAGGATTTGTCTCATATATACTTTCTTAGCCTGTAACGCTCTCTAAGCCCTATTTCAGTTATCCACGCAGAAGCCACGCAGATTTTAAGAAACACAATTACAAAAGTCCTAAAATTTATAATTAGTTATCCTAAAACATCATTTACAGAGCTAAAATCAGAAATGTGAATTTAATAACGCATTTATAAACAAGTAATCCAATTTCCGAAAAATCACTCTTCTTTTTTAGAACTCAAAAACTTCAGCATAATCCAGTTCTTAAACTTGCTCCAGTCGTCAGGAGTAATCACTCTGAAAAGGGTTCCGGCTATAGCGAACATCAGCAGGTATGAGACGATGCTGAATCCAAGTCCGCGGATAATCATATCGGGGTCAAAAAGTGTAAAGCGGGCAAACCAGGCAGGAATTGCCACCAGAACGGACGTTCCGAGCACTTTGAAGTAGAATGGAAACGGCAGCACTTTGTGAACAGGCAGATTCATATGCCCGCCAATTCTTCGCAGCACCACGAACCAGTTATAGAAATTGGCAATGAGTGTTGAGGTGGCTGTTCCGTTGATGCCCCAGATCATTGTAAATGGAATACTCAGGATGATGTTTGCCGCCACAAGATTAAGGCTCACATAAAACACACCTTTCGTATCACCAAACGCCTGCAAAATACTGCCGTAGTGCGTAACCCGCATTAACACAATGAGGTTATATATTTGAAACGGCAGAACAGCATTTGAGTAATCAGTCCCTTCTGATTCTGCGATAAGTGACACCAAATCAGGGGCAATGACAATCGAAAGAATCGTGAGAGGTATCACCAGCAGACTCACTTTTTCCACGCCTTTGTACCAAAGCTCGAGAAGCTCCTCTTTCTTTTCATCGAGCTGCAGGCTCACGTAGCGGCTGATCAGAACCGAACCCACCGCAAACGGAATCACACGAATTATCGGCACCTCCTGCGCTCCGATGGTATACTCGGCATACGCAGCGGCCGGCAGCAAAATCGATACCACAAATTTATCCACGTACCGGTTGATCTTATTTGTGAGTGAGGAAAACCCGAGCGGAAGCGAAAAATCAGCCTGCTCTTTAATGGTTACTTCTGATTCGCTCAGTTTGCCATCCGGCAGGGCATAATGGATCCAGATAAATGAACCGAAAAAGCGGATCACACCGTAGATTACCAACCCGTAAACCGCAATTTCAAGCGGATATCCAAGCGCAAGCGGCACCACAAGGCAGCCAAAAGAGAGGAGGCTGGTTAGCATTTCGTACCAGGCAGACTGCCGCTGCTTATCGATTGCAAGCAAAACATTTGTAACCGGCCAGGTCGGAATTTCGAGTACGGCCAGAAGCCCCATCCAGGGAAGCAGATCCTGCACGCGATTTACGCTAAGCGGATCCCATTCCGTGAGCATATTCGGCGCGAAGTAAGCGACAATCAAAACAAAAGCACCCGCTATGAGGCCGGTACAAAGCAGAATAGCTGTAGTCTGGGCAAAAAATCCGCGCTTTGCACTCCCGCTGATCCGCTCGAAATAGTAAAATATGCTCTCTGGAAAACCAAGCGTAGCGAGATTCCGCGCAACCTCGTGTATCATCAGCAGGTACCCGATGATCGCAAAATCGGTTTTGGAGAGAATCTGAATTGTCGCGATTACAATTGCCAGGTCAATCACCGTGGTAATGATCCGGGCAAATACCACAACTCCCGCTTTTTCGGTCAGATTATCTTTCTTCTTTTCACCCATCTGTGGTCAGTTCCTCCATGATGCCGGCAAGTTGACGGGTCGTATATTCAGGTGAAAATTCCAGGTCCGTTTTCGGTTTTCGGGTAATCTCCACCGGTTTTTCACCTTTCTCTTTTTTCTGAACTGCAGCTGAAAGAAACCGGGCAATGGCATCACTATCCTGATTTTCAAAATGGACCCCGGCACCCGCCCGGGCCAGAATCTCCCCGATCTCCGGGTTTGGAGCGATTGACAGAATTGGCTTGTCGCTGTTCAGATATTCCCAGAGTTTCGCGGGAATAATATGTTTTCGCTCTCTGCTGGTGCTCAATAAGAGAAGATCCGCCTTTTTGAAAACCGAGGGAGCCATGGTGGGCAGAACTTTTTCGTGTGTTATGAATTGATGCTTCAACCTCATTTTTTCGAGATATTCTGTATCGCTCTCTTCAAGATTTCCGAAGGAGTGAATACGAATCTTTTCTCTCTCTTCCGGCGTTAGTTTGCCGACAGCATTTGCCACCGGTGCCGCCGGACTCAGACGACGAAATGACCCAAAAAAAAGAAGGTTCACCCTGGATGAATCTATCTCGGCATCCCATTCTCCATCGCTGGATTCTTGATCAACAGGATGATAGGAGTTATAAATCGTTGCTGTTTTTTCTTCGTCAAGTCTGTAATGCTGCTGGTAGGCCCGTTCTGTCGCCTTTGAAGTAAATACAACACGATCAGCCGCTGAAATAAATTTCTTTTCAAGCTTACGATCTCTCCAATCTGAAAAGCGGGAACGCCTTCGCAGGTTCAGGTTAGTTTGGGTCCAGGGATCACGAAAATCAGCAATCCACGGCTTGTTCAGATCCCGTGAAAGTTTATGCCCAACCCAGTGCCCCGACCATGGATCTCCGGTACTCCAGATGATGTCGGGATTTTCGGCCCTCGCTTTCTCCAGTATTTTGCCGTAGGAGCTTCTGAAAAGAAAAATCCAGGTATCCATCGGTACCTGACTATCAAACCATTCAGCGAGCGCATCAGCCGCCTTAGAGGAAAGAGTGCGCTTTTTCTTCATACCGGACGATGCCGGCGGCCCGCCTGTTCTGTCAAAGGGCGGCTTGAGCTCCAGAATTTCAACATTTTTGAGAGCTTGTATTTCGGCATCGGTTTTTTCCTGTGATTGATCCTGGATGGTACATACAACCGGTTTCCATCCAAACGACTGCAAATGAATTACAAATCTGTATGGACGCAGTGAACCCACGCGCCTGCGGGGTACGAAATAGGGTGCTATCATGAAAACCGTTTTCATTGCAGGAAGGTAGGCATCATCAGGTAGAGATAAAACGTCCGAATCGAATCAGCTTTCGCTCGCAACTGGTCCGCCGTTTTGATGAAGATCGTTCCAGATTTGATCAGCCAGCTGAAAGAAAGGTTTTTTTTGATGATACCATCCGAAATGAAGAAAATAGGGAGTAACATAGTGATAATCGCCCGATCCGGGAAGGATAGTAAACATTTGTATCAGCAGTTTTTGCAGCCAGCGGACCGGGAAACCACGAAAATTATACACGAATTTTTTTTTGTAATAGAGACAGGAAACCGATTTGAATTCAGAATCATACACGGTGAAATCATCAATGAAATCGAGCTGCACACTTTCATAACTGTTAAACCAGGGGTGTATCTGCAGTTCCAGGTCTGCCATTGCCATCGCCAGGCTCCACTCGCACGATTCTTCACTCCTTCCCGCCTCTTCTGTCCGGCTTCGAAAATGCGTTTCCGCCTTTCGGTACAGCATTTCTTTTGCTTTATCACTAACGGCTTTTGCGGTATTGTAATCCGCAGCATACATCACACCTGACTGAATTCTGGGAAGGTAGGTCAAACCAAATCGTTTCAGGGTACGGTTTCGCCTGCCAAGCAGCATATCTTTGATGATCCCGACTCCTTTCGGGCCTCCAAAAAAATTATCGGCGGAGTGGTTGCCGGTTGCGGTGAATGGGTAAGATGAAAACGTCTGCCACAGACGGTCGGGATCTCTGCATACGACAATATCACCATCCAGGTAGATATTCCGCTCATACGGCATAAAATCACAAATATTATGCTTGAACCCTGTGATAGACCGATTTTGTTCAGGCAGGATAAAGATGTGCTGAAAAACGGATTTCAGGTGAGGCTGATCGAGAATTTTACGATGTTCTTCAGTACAAAAAATCGCTGCCGGCCGGGACGCATCATACCTTCGAAGCGTCTGTACGCTCGTAACAGCATATTTCAAATACTTTTCGTTACCATAACTATTGTAAACGTACCCTTCAGCCCCAAGTTTTTTTTCCGCAAATTTGTCTGCCATTCCGCAATGTTAAATCAGGTAGATGAGCGAGATGCACGTCGCTCCAGACTGTCCATCAGAGCATCAAAACCACGCTGACGAATAATATTTTGAAACTGCCTGTGATACGATTGGGCGGTGGATACATCATCAATCTCCATGTCGATGATCATCCATTCTCCATCCTGCCGTTCCATATCGTAATTTACAGGTGTTCTAACGTTTTCGAGCTGGGCGATGGTTTCTACACGTGCTGTGCTGCCGTCAACAGAAATATTTTCATATGTAACCTCAGCCCTGTAAATATCGAGACGGTTCAGTGACTGATCGCGTACAATCGTTGAAAAGAGTGATACAAAACGCTCTCGCTGATCACTGCTGATTTCATTGAACGTATCATCGAGTGCATAAGCTGCCATCGATCTGAAATCAATGACACCGTTTATGATTTCTTTAAGCTCATCACGCTGCTCCTGGGTGTAGGTGCTTCCCTTTGGGCCCAAAAGCTCTTTGATCTCCTCATCTCTGTCATCAAGCATCTGTCGTATTTCATCAGCACCATTTTGAGCGATTAAACTGGATGCCAACAGTAGTGAAATAAATACAGCTAAAATATTTTTTAAATGCATAGTCGTAATATTAATTAATGCCGAGCTGTGAGATTGGAATCCCGGCAGCCTTGTATAGCGTTGCTACTCTTTTATTCAATTC
The DNA here is from genome assembly GCF_003390325.1 of Rhodohalobacter sp. SW132. Lineage (NCBI taxonomy): Bacteria > Pseudomonadati > Balneolota > Balneolia > Balneolales > Balneolaceae > Rhodohalobacter > Rhodohalobacter sp. SW132. The sequence continues at coordinate 90,376 of NZ_QUOK01000005.1, forward strand.
GAAGACATTTTGTTTCAATTCAACACGAGTTTCGAGTTCATTCTGTACAGATTCAATTAAATCATCTACTTCGCCAAAACCAAAATCGTAGTCCAGCTGTTCTTGACGAACCCAGTTCCGGGATATGGTAAGCTTTTCCTCAAGTTGTGTAACCCGTGTTTGTGCCACCAATGCTTCGCGGTACCGTTCGTTCAATTCAAGAATAATGCCGTCTGTTAATGCATCTTTGAGATTCTGTACGCGTCGGTTTTCAATTCGGGCCCTTTCAACACTGTTTCGATTTGATCTGAAGTTCAGATTCTGGCGAATGCTGAGTCCCACTGCCGCAGATGCGTAATTTGTGCTATTGATAATAAACGGATTGGTTTGGCGGGGACGATTGGGTGTATTTGCATAACTTCCGGTGATCCCCAGGAAAAGTGCCGGGTAATTTTGTGCTTTTGTGGCATCAATCGATCGCTGTGTTGCTGCAATTCCGGCATCCGCGCCTTTTAATTCAGCCCTGCTTTCCATTGCAAAAGTTTCATAATAATCGTACGGTTCAAGTTCAAAAGGTACGGCTTCAATAAAATTCTGTTCAGGTATATAAACAACGGTTGCATCACCGCCCATTGCATAATTCCAGATTCTTCTTATCGATTGGAGGCTTTGCTCTACTTCAACACGCTGAACTACAAATTCAGCTTGAAACAGCTCAAATTTAAAAATATCGGATTGTTTCAGGTCGGGATCACCCTCTTCTTCCATCTCCCGCAGCTGCCGTTCAACCTGGCGCATCTGGCTTTCTGCGTCTCCCAGAATTCTATTCATCTCTTCAGCCAGCTGATAGCTGTAATAGAGCTCATACAGCTGAATTTCAATCTCTTTACGTTCGGCTTCAAACCGAAACTCAGCAGCCTGTGCACCGAGAGTAGCCGCTTCAATTGCGTTATCAATAGCTCCCCATGTATAAATTGGTTGTACAGCACTCAGCTCTGCCCGTGTAAAGATGGCCCAGTCTTCCCAGTCGTTTGATAAGTTTGGGTCGAGATAGTACTGTCCAGGGCTCAAATCTTCCTGACTCACAACGCCGGGTATTACACCGTGCTGTGTACTCAGTTCAATTCGGGGCAAAAATCGTTGATTTCTGGCCTGTTCAACCCGGTTGTTTGCAAGGTCTACCTCATTATAAAGGTAATCCGTTTGACCCGATCGGTCCAGCCCGCGTTCGATAAACTCCGGGAGAGACACCCTTACCGTATCCTGAGCAACCGCATGTGTGATTGTAGATAATAAAAAGAATATTGAAAAAAGTGTGGCGAGAAAAGTAGTCTTCATTTACGGTTCTATTTCAATTCATGAATAAGGTTGCATCGCACAAACGAAGAAAGAGGTGAAATATTAAAAAAAAAGCTCCAGTTTTTAATTGGAGCTTTAAAATATAAAAAATAATAAGCGGAGGGAGAGGGATTCGAACCCCCGGAGACTTGCGCCTCAACGGTTTTCAAGACCGCCGCATTCGACCACTCTGCCATCCCTCCGGTCGTAGTAAGATATGAATTGAATCACACCCTAATTTCAGTAAATCAATATCTAAGACTCTTCAAGTGCCTGGGCACCGGAAACAATTTCTGATATCTCGGTTGTAATTGCGCTCTGGCGTGCCTGATTATATTTAAGGGTTAACTCTTCTTCGAGTTCCTTAGCATTCTCAGTCGCGTTATCCATCGCGGCCATTCGGGCACCTTGCTCGGAAGCATTCGATTCGAGGACTGCTTTCCATAGCTGCATTATCAAATGCACCGGCAGAATTTCATCCAGAATCGCATCCGAATCAGGCTCGTAAATATAATCTGTTGTGGACAAAGAATCATCCTTATTCTCATCTTTTTTCAAAGATTCGGTATCTACCGGCAGAACCTGGTTGATGATACGATTCTGTGCAATTACGGTTTTAAACTCATTGTAACCGATAATAATTTTATCATACGTTTCGCTGGTAAAACCATCGAGTGCATCTTCCATGATTGCAGCAGTATCGTCGTAATTCAGATTATCAAAAAATCCAGGAAATGATTTTACAACCTTGTAATTACGCTTCTTAAAGTAAGCTGTTGGCTTTTTTCCTAAAGTTATCAAATCCAGCTTCCCGCTGTCGCGCAAATCAGAGAGATGCTTGGTGATGTATATTTCGACGACTTTAAACAGATTGTTATTAAAACCACCACACAATCCTTTATCTGACCCCACAACAATCATCAGCACACGATCGGTTGTCTCGGGTTTCCTCAGGAGTTTGTTCGATGAATCGGATGATGAAACGAGTCTCGAAACAACCTCTTTCATCTTATTGGCGAAAGGGCGCATGGAAGTCATCCTGTTCTGCGCTTTACGCAGTTTGGCAGCAGCAACCATTTTCATGGCTTTGGTAATTTGCTGGGTATTATTTACCGATGAAATCCGGTTACGTATGTCCCGAAGATTTACCATTAATTCACTCCTTCTGCTGCCAGTAGTTGATCAATAACGCTGTTGGCCGTTTCAATGATTTCTTCGCCAAATGAATCATTAAGTATTCCTGAAACCGACAGATCACTCATCTTCTTGCTATACTTAGCACCCAGTGTTTCGAGAAACATTGTCTCAAATTCACTGATTTTTGTTACCGGCAATTTATCCAGTAAGCCTGCATTATTCACTTTTAAAAGAGCAATTTGCTGCTCAACCGGAAGCGGCTGATATTCACCCTGCTTCATCAATTCAACGGTCCGTTCTCCACGTTTGAGCTGACGCTGTGTTGTTGCATCCAGATCAGAACCAAATTTTGCAAAAGCTTCCAGTTCGCGATACTGGGCCAGATCAAGTTTCAGGGTACCTGAAAGTTTCTTCATCGATTTAACCTGCGCTGATCCACCTACACGAGACACAGAAATACCAACATCAATTGCCGGGCGAATACCGGAGTTAAACAGATCCGTATCCAGGAAGATCTGACCATCGGTAATTGAAATTACGTTTGTTGGAATATACGCAGAAACATCACCCGCTTGTGTTTCAATAACAGGAAGCGCCGTTAGAGATCCCCCGCCTTTAACCATAGGCTTAAGCTCTTCAGGGATGTTGTTCATCATTCTTGCTACATCATCATTATCGATGATTTTTGCAGCCCTTTCGAGCAGACGACTATGCAGATAAAATACATCACCGGGATATGCTTCACGGCCCGGAGGACGTTTCAGCAAGAGTGAAAGTTCACGATATGCAACAGCCTGTTTTGAAAGATCATCATAAATCACAAGCGCATGCCGGCCGGTGTCGCGGAAATATTCGCCAATTGCAGCGCCGGCAAACGGAGCAACATATCGCATGGGGGCAGATGCACTGGCCGGAGCAGAAACAACTACTGTGTAATCGATCGCCTCATTTTCCTGAAGGGTTTTTACAATATTCGCTACGGTAGAACCTTTCTGTCCAACAGCAACATAAATACAAACAACCGGTTTATCGGAATCTTGTGTGTATTTTTGATTGATGATCGTATCCACTGCAACAGCGGTTTTCCCAGTCTGACGGTCACCAATTATAAGCTCACGCTGACCACGGCCGATTGGAATCAGGGAATCAATAGCTTTGATACCGGTTTGCAGCGGTTCATCCACCGGCTGCCGATAAATCACACCGGGTGCTTTTCGTTCAAGTGGTACGTTAATTTTGTCGCCTGTAATCGCACCTTTTCCGTCAATGGGCCTCCCGAGAGGATCTATAACCCGTCCAAGAATACTATCTCCCACAGGGAGTGATGCGATGGATTTTGTTCGTTTAACGGTATGCCCTTCCTCAACAGTAGTAGAATTACCAAAAAGCACAACCCCGGCATTGTCCTCTTCGAGGTTCAAAACCATTCCGCGAATAGGATTTCCGTCCCGATCCAGTGAATCAGGCAGTTCGACAAGCTCACCTGCCTGGACTTTGGAGAGTCCATAAACCCGGGCAATACCATCACCCACTTCAAGAACGGTCCCCATATCGTATGATTCAGCATCATTATCGAAACCGGAGAGTTGTTTTCTTAAAATATCTGAAACTTCGTCAGGTCGTACTTGACTCATATTCGTACCTTAATTTTTTAAACTGCAGTTCCTACTGCAAACTGTTTTTTAAGCTTATTGATTTTATATTTTACCGAGCCATCGATGACAGTATCACCAATTTTGACCACAAGTCCGCCAATCAGGTCCTTGTTTTCACTAACATTCATCTTCACCTTTTTACCTGTCTTATCAGTAAGTTCTTTGTGAAGCGCCTGTTTCTGGGTGTCCTTCAGCTCATACGCAGTTTCAACATCAACCCGGATAATACCTTGGTGTTCGTTGTACAACTTTATAAAGCCGGAACAGATATCAGCCAGCAGATCTTCTCTTCTTTTTTCAGACAATAACCGAAACAGACTTTTTAATTCATCTGTTACGTGTGATCCAAAAATAGCAAGTAGACCTTCAAGCTTATCTTCGCTTTTGATGACCGGGCTTCTCAAAAAGACTTTAAGTTCCCTTGAGTCATCAATTGTACTTTGAATAAACCGGACATCCTTTTCAACTTCGGCAAGTTTATCCTGCTCCAGAGCGGATTGCAGAAGTGCCTTGGCATATCTTCTGGCTGCTTTTGAAACCATCATTGTATGTTAGTTTTTAGAAAGATCACCAATAAAAGAATCGACAAGCTTTTTGTTTTTTGACTGATCCAGTTCTGCGTCTATGATTTTTGATGCAGCCTGCACAGCAAGCTCTGCAACCTCATTTCTGAGTTCAGTTAAAGCCTGCTTTTTCTCCTGATCGATCGTGCGCTTTGCATCCTCAACGATCTTCACAGCTTCTTTTCTGGCTTTATCAATCCTTTCAGAGCGGAGAAGTTCGGCCTCTTCGAGAGCCTGCTTTCGGATTTGCTGAGCTTTTACTTCAGCCTCCTTCAGCGCTTTCTGATTGTCTTTAGAGATCTGCTCCGCCTTTGCAAGAGCCTGCTCGGCAGATGCCAGCGAATCTTTGATCCGCCTTTCCCTTTCATCGAGCGCCTTCATAATAGGAGGTACCGCATATTTCCCCATAATAATCAGAAATACAACCATGGATATAAGAACCCATATTGCAAAGCCCGTATTAAAGGAAAGGATACCTCCTCCGCTTGCTATAAAGAACATAGTGAAATGGTTTAGACAGTAATATTAAGAGCCAGAATAGCGGTAACCACAGCTGCAAAGAGAGCAACACCCTCAATAAAAGCTGCCGTCAAAATCATGGCGCCACGAATGTCTCCTGCTGCTTCAGGCTGACGTGCGATACTTTCTACCGCGCTTTTACCGATCAACCCGATTCCGATTCCGGCACCGAGTGTAATAAGTCCAGCTCCAAGTCCTGCTGCTAAGAATCCCATATCTTTTACCTTTGTTGTTTTGTTAAGTTGTAGTAGTTGTTATGTTTTTACTTCTGTTGCCGTTGCAACAGAAGTATCATGCTCTTCGTGGTGATGTTCTTCTGCGGCCATCCCAATGAATACCGCAGACAGAAGCGTAAAAATATATGCCTGTAACAGCGCAATAAACGCCTTCAGAATATAAAGCGCGGCAGTTAATGCCACCCACACCACACTGGAGCCGACTCCAATCATCGGCCCGAAAATATCTGTAAAAATAAATATCAATCCCAGAATACAAACGATCAGTATTTTACCGGATAGCATGTTTGCAAACAGACGTATCGCAAGGGCAAATGGTTTTGTAAAAAGTCCGAGAATTTCAACCGGGGTCAGAATGATACGAATCAGCGGGTGAACACCGGGAAAGAGAAATACATGCCGCCAATGGTCTTTACTGCCGCTGAACTGAGTAATAAAAAATGTGATACCCGCAAGGGTTGCCGTTACGGTCAAATCTGCTGTGGCAGAAACTCCCCAAGGGAAAAGACCAAACAAATTCATGAAAGAGATCGCCATAAATACTGAAAACAGATATGGCACATAGCGTTTATACTTGTCCGGTGAGATATATTCTTTAGCGATATCATCCCGAATAAAAACAAAAAAGACTTCAAATATATTGTGAGCAGCCCCTTTTGGCTCAGAGGATTCACCAATCCCCCTTCGATATCTTCTGGCAGCCCAAATTGTGCAGAATAGAGTTAAAATAATCCCAAACCATACATACATCAGATGTGAGGTGATGGACATGTCGAGCGTGACAGGCGCGCCATCGCTCCGTACAATAGCGCCTTCCACACGCTGGAAATCACCGGATTCAATAGCACTTTGTGTGTTGGAATAGAAGTACCAGCTGCCGTCTACAAGAAGAATTTTTGGAAGATAAATTTTCGCTCCCAAAACTTCGAGGTAGTCATGATCAACAACCTTACCCATCACATCGATAACCGGTTCATCCCCGGTATCAGCATCACTCTGATTTGCGTGAGCAGCAGGATTTAGCACCAAAATAAGTAGAGAAAAGATCAGTAAATGGCGCAAAGCTTGTCGCATTTTTATTTACTTCAACCCGATCGGTTTGTTAGTTCTTTATTCAGTAGAATAATATTGATTACAGAATGACAAATATAAGAAATTAAAAAACTAACAGTAAAACTAAATTGATCGAATTTTTCCCAAACCAAAAGACCGATAAAGATTGCCAGAACAATGATAAGGCGCACAAAAATAGCCGGTGTATAGACGACAAAAAACAGTTCATCATTCCAACGTTTTGAGAATAATGAAGTTACATAATGCAGTATTATTGCAAGCAGTCCTACACCGTACCCTGCAAACCATCCGGTTCTTGAATCACCGGACATTAGAAAACCTGAGATTAAAAAAAAAAGAGCTAAACCTGCGAGTATTAATTTGGGCAGATTTGTACCGGCTTTTATCATGATTGATTTTTATCATTCCCTTTATCGCCCGAAACATCGCGGGCTACACGAATCATAATGACCAGCATTGTTGCTACTCCTATAAGAATCCCCAGAAATGTAAGCCAAGGCAGTGTATCCCAGGTACGGTCAGCCCAGTAACCCGCCAATATAGGTATACTTAAACCCGCGGCTATTTCAACCCCGAGTGATAAATATTGCAGGTATGTTTTATCCCGGGGTGTTTCCAAATCCGTTATTTTGTTCCTGAGCTATCTCTGAGAGTCGCTGCACCTGTTTTCCCTGATGCCGAAACGGCGGCTTGCGATTTCTTCTCGTCAGCCTGTTTACCCATTCTGCATTCGCCATTCATTTCAGCACCTTCCTCAACAATCAGAGTTTTCGTGTAGATATCGCCGTTTATCACAGCAGATTGCCGAAGCGTAAGTTTATTACTGACCCTTATTTCACCTTCTACTTTTCCTGCAATATCCGCATCCTGTGCCTGGAAACCGCCTTTAACGACGCCGCTTGAGGTAACGATTAATTTACCTTTTGAGTCGATTTCGCCATCTGCTTTTCCGGCAATTCGGATATCGTTTTCGGTTGTAATTTTTCCTGTGAGTGTGGTCCCTTCACTGATCATATTCAGCGTAGGTGATTGATTTTTTGATCCGGTCACTGTTCTTTTATCCTCTTTTTTAAACATGGATGGTTTGATTAGTTCATTAAATACATAACTGGATTCTGGGGGATTCCATTTTTCCAAATTTCAAGATGCAGGTGTGATCCGCTGCTCAATACGCCGGTATCGGACACTGTGCCCAATATGTCGCCTTTTAGTACAAAATCGCCCTGTTGTTTCAATATTTTTGACGCGTGTTTATACACGCTTACAATTCCTTCGCTATGCTGTAAATACAGAACATATCCGTAATTTATAGTCCACTCTGTATGGATTACAACACCATCGGCAAGTGCTGTAAAATTAGAATTCGTTCGGGCAGCAATGTCGATACCAAAATGTCCGCGGTCAGGTTCGAAATTCTGGCTTAATGAACCGTTCACCGGAAATGCAGCCGGAAACTCGGGTGCCCTTTCGAAGGAGCCTGAAAAGATAATTTCACTTTGTGAAAGCATGTCATAAGCATTGATAAATGGAGTTTCTGTAAATCCATCGCCTGACTGCGTTTGCTGCACACGGTTCGATGTCGAAACTTCAAAGGTTGTATCCGGAACTGTTTGCAAAACATTTTTCATATCGGTCAGCTGCCGGTCTCTCGCTTGAAGAGAGTCCTGCAAAGAAACGAGCCGTTCAGTTATTGCGATCGCCTCAGTCCTAAGCGATTCATCCTGCTGGCGCTGATAGAGTGAACCAAGCGGAGTCGCAAAAAAAATAATGGTTGTAAACAGCACGGATACGATAACCACAAACAGTGTTATTTTCACTATATCCTGCGCTGCAAGTTTGAACGAACTGGAACCGTCGGGATTCTGATCATCAAGAACCACTACCGTCACATCTCCTTCACGCTCTGAAAATATTTTCTTTAGAAAATCCCACATATATTAATGTATCAGGCAGTCGTCAATTATAAAAATTCGATTTTGCTGTATCTTTCATACCTACGTTATCGCATATTTCTGATAATTGTTTAGCAGTAAATTCGCGTTCAAACTGCAAAGTGTAATTAATGTCGCCGGAAGGGAGTTTTCCGGCTTTCCACTGCAAAAAGTATTTTTGAATAGCGTCTGCCCCCATATCTACACTCTCTATTCCAACTACTGTTGCTGCCCCGTAATTTTCGAGCAGCTTTTTGGTAATTCCATCCGGAACGTAGGCAAGGATCGGTTTCAGACTCCCCATGTATTCAAACACTTTCCCCGGAGTAACAGCATCAATACCGGGTATTTTACCGAGTGTGAGAAAGAGCAGATCGGCATTGACCAGATTTTGAACGGCATCCTGATGATTCAAATATCCAAAATCGGTGACATATTTTGTCAGGCCCAATTGATTGATCATTTTCCAGTGTGTTTGTCTGAGTCCTCCCTGAAACTGCAGATCAACATGTTTCCTGAACTCATCATCACGAACCATCAGTTTTTTTATCGATTTCAAAAACGAGTCTGGTTTTATTCGATCATAAAAAAGGCCACTGTGAAGTATTGTGAACGATTCACGATCACGGGCAGGAATCGCCTTTCTGAAGTTCTCCTTGTCGTATCCATTTGGAATGGTTTGGATTGGCGGCGAATTTTCACCAAGTCTCTTTTTAATTTTCTTATTGTAGGTATCATTCACCACAGTGATTGCATCCGCGGCTGAGAGTGTCTGTTTCTCAATGTTTTTCATTTTCCGGTAGTGCCACCTTGTGGGATAGCTGATCCAGTGGCTGCCGAGCCAGTCATCTCTCAAATCCATCACAACCGGCAGTCCGGTCTTATTTTTCAGCTGATGAGCAATTATCAGGTTGCTATAAGGTGGCGCGGTTGAAAATATGGCGTGGATAGTCTCTTTGTTGATGATTTCAAGTCCGCGTTCAACGGCAGGTTCAATCCAGCCTTTCTTATTGTCCGGCAGAAAAAACCAGGAAGTGATCCACTTTATAAAGAATGAAAGCAGGCGCCCTTTGGGTTTCGCTGATCGCTTCTTCTTGCCGGGCTGGAATATGGCGCTATTTTCCACTCTTTCAATCCGAATGGAAGCTTGTGCTGCTTCCTGCAGAAGTGAATCATCAAAGGTGTGATACATTCCGGGTTCCGGGGCAAGAACGATCGGTTCCCAGCCAAATTTTTTCAGGTATTTCGCAAATTTAAGTGGCCGCTGCACGCCGCTCCCCCCCATTGGGGGAAAGTAGTACGCGATCATTAATACCTTTTTTTTCAATGTTACGACACTGAGTAGTTCGGAGCTTCTTTTGTTATTTGAACGGAATGCGGATGACTTTCCCTGTAACTGGCGGCCGAAATCTGTACAAACTCTGCGTTTTGCAGCTCCTCAATTGTAGGAGCGCCAACATATCCCATTGCGGCTCGAATGCCGCCATTCATTTGATGAACAACCTCACCAAGATATCCTTTATAAGGAACACGTCCTTCAATTCCTTCCGGCACTAGTTTTCTCAGGTCGTCTTCAACGTCCTGGAAGTATCGATCTTTTGAACCTTTATCCATGGCCCCGAGGCTTCCCATGCCGCGGTATGATTTATATTTTCTGGATTCATAAATAATCGTCTCGCCGGGACTTTCATCCACTCCGGCAAACATCGATCCCATCATCACGGCATGTGCTCCGCCCGCAATCGCTTTGGGAATGTCGCCGGTTTGTTTGATTCCGCCATCAGCAATCAAGCCGATATCGTGTTTCTGAGTATATTCGGCAATCTCCATCACCGCAGAAAGCTGAGGCACCCCAACCCCGGTCACCACACGTGTTGTGCAGATTGAGCCGGGTCCAACCCCTACTTTTACCACATCTGCACCTGCGTCAACAAGTGCCTCTGCCGCCGCACGGGTTGCGATATTTCCGCCAACGACGTTCAGATCTTTATAGACAGATTTAATTTTGGAAATCATTTTCAATACGCCATCCGAATGGCCATGTGCAGTGTCTACAGTGATAATATCCACACCGGAATCAACAAGTGCTGTCACGCGGTCCATCGTGTCGGGTGTTACCCCAACTGCAGCCCCCACACGAAGTCTTCCCATGCTATCTTTACAGGCGTTAGGGAAATTCATCTTTTTCTCTATATCCTTGAATGTGATCAGCCCCACGAGAGTATCACCGGAATCTACAATCGGCAGTTTCTCTACTTTATATTCCTGCAGAATTTTTTCAGCCTGTTTTAGATCCGTTCCCTGCTTAGCAGTGATAAGGTTATCTTTTGTCATGATCTCACTGAGCTGTTTATCAACGTAATGCTCAAAACGCAGATCACGGTTTGTAACGATACCGATTAGTTTATTACCATTTTCAACAATTGGGATTCCGCCAATTTTATGCATTCTCATCAGTGCTCTGGCATCCTTTACCGTTGCATCGGGCGGCAGAGTTACCGGGTCTACGATCATGCCGCTTTCACTCCGTTTCACAAGGCGAACATGCTCAGCCTGATCCTCAATCGACATATTTTTGTGCAGCATAGCAATACCGCCTTCCCGGGCCAGGGCAATTGCAAGCCGGTATTCAGAAACTGTGTCCATCGCCGCACTGATGATGGGAGTTTTCAACTCAAGGGAAGGGGTGAGTTTAACGGACAGATCAACATCACGAGGCAGTACTTTGGAGTGGCTGGGCACCAGGAGCACATCGTCGTAGGTTAGACCCTGCCGTGTAATTTTTTTAAAGGGGGAGTGATTATTCATGTCGGGAGAATCGTTTCATTTACATTTTAGTAAAGATACGAAAACCGAATCAACTTCTTTAACCGAAACTCCCCTGTTTTTAATGGAGACGGGTAGTTTTCAATGCCCCTACAGCTGTATCCAAAGTACAGGTACCGTCTTGAAAACTTCTGACCCAGAAATCCACACTTTCCCGTCGTTTTTGGACCAGCGGACAGTTTGTCGAGAAATTCCCGTTCAGTTCATCAATATACCCTTTCACATCTTCTTTGATGGTATACTTTAACTCCTCAGGCAGTTCTCCCCATCCGAGAAGATTAAACATTTCAAGGATTTGTCTGTGCTCGAGTTCAGCTTCCCTGAAAATTGATCGGAGAACAGGTTCAGGGCGAAAGAGTCGGGGTGTTTTTAAAGCTGCATTCATCATAATTGAGTGGTTTGATTGATGTTCACCCGTATGATAAAACAGCGGAGTGACAACTTAATGTCACCCCTTCTTTAAATATTTTAAAAATAGTTTCTGGGGTATGAATTTAACCCTCCATGGGTTTCAAACCCTTGGAGGGTTTAGGGTTTTTCGATTCACGAAAGCCCTACCCTTTCAAAAATTTCATCCACACGCTGCGTATGGTGCGTGAGATCGAATGCGCTTTCGATTTCTTTTTCGGAAAGATGCTCCTGAATCGTTGGGTCGGCTTCCACCAGCGGGCGAAATGCCGTATGCTCTTCCCACGCTTTCATCGCCAGCGGCTGGACCGTATCGTACGCTATTTCCCGGCTGATCCCTTTGTCAATCAGCATCAGCAGCAGACGTTGTGAAAATACAAGCCCGTGGGTTTTATCCATATTCAGCTTCATATTCTCCGGGTAGACCATCAGCTTTTCGATCACACCCGAAAATCGGTTCAGCATGTAATCGAGCAGAATTGTGGCATCCGGAAGAATGATCCGTTCGACGGAAGAGTGTGAAATGTCGCGCTCGTGCCAGAGCGGCATATTTTCGTATGCTGAGACCATGTAACCGCGAAGAACTCTGGCGCAACCGGTGATATTCTCAGAGCTGACCGGGTTACGCTTATGCGGCATAGCCGAGGATCCTTTCTGACCTTTTCGGAAAAACTCCTCTGCCTCGCGCAGTTCAGTTCGCTGAAGATGGCGAATTTCCACCGCAATTTTTTCAAGTGTACCGCCGATCACAGCCAGTGCTGCCATATAATAAGCATGGCGATCTCGCTGAAGAGTCTGTGTGGAGATAGGCGCCGGATGAATTCCCAGTTTCTCACAGGTATATTTTTCAACCTCGGTAGGGATATTGGCAAACGTACCAACTGCGCCGGAGAGCTTTCCAAACTCCACATCCCGCGCTGCGGAGTCAAATCTGACGATATTCCGTTCCATTTCTGCGTACCAAAGAGCACATTTCAGCCCGAAAGTTGTCGGCTCGGCGTGCACGCCGTGGGTTCGCCCCATCATCACGGTCAGCTTATGTTCTTTCGCTTTGGCGGCAAGTGCTTCAACCATTCGGTTTAGTCCTTCGCGCAGCAGTTCATTAGCTTGCTTGAGCCTGTAGCCGTTAGCGGTGTCAACCACATCGGTAGATGTGAGACCGTAATGAACCCATTTTTTTTCATCACCCAGAGATTCGGAAACAGAGCGGGTGAACGCCACAACATCGTGCCGGGTCTTTTTTTCTATTTCATGGATTCGGTCAACATCAAACCGGGCATTTTTGTACAGTTTATCTACATCTTCAGAAGGGATTTTGCCCAGCTTGCTCCACGCCCAGCAGGCGGCAAGTTCAACATCAAGCCACGCCTGGAATTGATTTTGTTCAGACCATATTTCTGACATTTCGGGGCGTGCATATCGTTCAATCATAAATTATTTTAAAATTATTGGGATGGAATTTTTAGTGTGGTACCCGCCTCGATCGTATCATCAAGGTGAACCTGGTTAATGATCGCCAACCGTTCGGGGGTAAGATTCATGGGCAGTTCATCGGGTAAAAAACTGCGAAAGGTGTCGGAGCGATCCGTCGTAACGAGCTGAATTCGTGCCGGCTGTATATTTAAGAGCTCCTGATCCGTCAAGCGGTCAAATTGCCCTGGAACACCTGTGAGCGCTGATTCGTACGCTGAAAACCGATTAGGTGAAGTATAGTTGACAAATCTGTAGACTCTGCCATCAAACTCAACAGAGTAAATAATTGCGCGCAGATCTCCTTCCTGCTGTGACACCGTAATATCGGCATAGTATGCAGTGTATTCATCGCTGCTCGTAGCTGCATTCTGGCTGTTAACTGAGATGCCATCCTGCTGAATAAAACTGCGAACAGACTGTTCAGCGGATTCGGATTCTCCGTCAATTCTAAAAATAATTACACCGTCTCCTTCGTCGCTGACAAGTACCACCTGCTGAGGCTGGTTGATGAGCTGCCAGTTACCCGGGATCGGAAACTGAAATTCGAGTTCGGGATGCACAAACTGATCCTCATTTTGAAATCCCTGCCGCGGATCTTCTCCAAAAACCATCCCTTCCAGTAAACTCAGGTACTCCTCCTGGTTTCGAATATTTTGTTCATAACCCCGTTCTCGCCACTGTTCTGCAAGTCTGGGAATGTTCTGCTCCCTTTCACCGGGATCCGGGTGAGAGGATAACATAGTGGGAATTGCCTGACCCGATTCTTCAGAAATTCGTTTGAGACTTGTAAAAAAAGCAGCGCCTTCTTCAGCTGCGTACCCGGCCATTGCAGTGTACTCAACGCCCAATCGGTCTGATTCCCGTTCTGCATCCCGGCTATAACTTAGAAATATGAGCTGGGCTGCCTGACTGCTGAGGTTCAGAATACTTTCACCCGGCAGACCCAGGAATTCCTGTCCAAGAATCGCCCCTCCGAGAATTGCAATCTGCCCGAACTGTTGCCTTAACGCTCTCTGTGATGCATGCCGGGCGGCCACATGTCCGATTTCGTGCCCGACAACCACGGCCAGCTGCGCCTCGTTATTCATATGAGCCATAAGTCCCCTGGTGAAATAAACATATCCTCCCGGCAGTGCGAAAGCATTGACAACAGGGCTGTCGAGTACGCGAAAATAGAACTCCGTTTCGCGAAACTGCTGGTCGGTGCTTTCTCTGCGCATGTGGCTTTCAGCAAGTATTTTTTCACCAAGCTCGGTGATGTAATTTGCAACAGTTTCATCATCGTACAGGCCAAATTCAGCGACCATCTCGCGGTCAACTTCCTGGCCGATCTGCACTTCCTGGCTCCAGGAGTACGCCATAAGGCGCTGATTTCCGGAAACCGGATTTTTTTGCACAGAACATGCACTGGCAAAAAGGATTACTGATAAAAAGAGAACGGAGTGTCGTATAATCTGTCTCATGGCAACCTTCCTTTTTTGTGGATTAGTAAAAGGTACAACATCAAATAGATATTCACATCTTCAATTACCCTTCAATTACGATATCACCTTCTCCCCCGTTCATTTCTGCAAGGTGAACCAGATGATCAAAAATAAGATATAATGCAAGTGTATCCATCGAACAGTACCGTTTCATAAGTGTGGGCACCAGCTCTTTCTGCTCCTTGTTCAGGGCACCCGCTTTCATACAAATATACGCGTGCATCGCAGTAATTCCATCCCTGATCTGGCACCTTTCGTCTGATATCTGCTCGTACGGATCAATTAAATTTCCATTCTCACAGGTTTTCAACAGGTTGATATCAGTATCGCTAACTGTCATCACGGGGTTTTGAAACCTTTTGAGGATCAATTCAACTCTCAATACAGAATAGAGAATCTCTTTCAAACTCAATCCACCATTCATAAATCGATTGTAGTACCCATCGCGGAGAATTTTGCTCATGTCAATGAATCTTCCCCCGTGATATGCAGATCGGGTCTGCAATATATTTTCAAGGATGCGAACCTCTTTACGATTAGCGACCGGATCGGTTTTGAATTCGCGGTATAATTTGTTTAAAGCTTGTTTCTCAAACGGCGAGTACTGGATAATTGTTCCTTTCTCATATTCCGGAATCTCAGAAAGTTTATTCAACAGCTCCCGGTGCACATCGGAGTGCCTGTCAACATCCAGCCATTGGGTGTGTGTGAGCTCTCCGCTGTCCGAAAGTGTGTGGCATGAAAACTGGAAGATCAGCGGCTCGTACGGTCTTTTACCTGCTTGAAACGGAATGGGGTTTGTGGCAGCCTCAAAGTCAAGAAAGTGGACCGGAAAGCGGATTGATTTCAGAAACCGTGAAAAGGGTTTAGCAAAAATAAGAGGCAGCGATTGATCTTTCGCATGTAAGATTTGCATAGCTTTTCGGTGAGAAAGCCCTATGGTTTCATCAGTATGGCTTATGATGTTTTGAGAGGAGTTTAATCCGGGAAGATGGCTCAGTTTCTCCTGGTACAATGCGGATTTTTCCTCATCCATATTCACACTGTGACCAATTAGTTCGTATTGATGCAGATCACTATTCAGCAGGTTCGACTCCTGGAAATGTATATCCCAGCACCCTTTCACGCCGCTTTCTGGTCTTCTGCGGTGTGAACAATGCTTACAGGCTGAATGAACGGTTTTCACAAACTGTTTTCCACCCAGCCGGTAAATTTCGTCTATTTGCTGAAGTGCCTCTTCCACAGACATACCGTTAAAGGTATGATGTGATACATCAGTCGGAATACTTTCTGCTGTATTTTGAACTTCCCGGGTTCCATCAATTTCGGCAAAAAGCCGGGCAATCTCATCAAGTCTCTCTTTTTTGATATTTCGCTCTCCCGTGGTTTGATGAAAAAGACGGTCTGAATTTGCTGTAAATTTTTTCTTTGGAAAAAGAAACCTGCACTCAATTATGTGATCCGGATACTGCAATTTCAAGAGGTGTCTCCGGTACGCTGCCATAAGAAGGTAGCGGTTCAGCGAACGGCTTTGCGGAATTCGTTTGAACAGATTTTCAGAATCTGTTTTTAAAGCTTTCCCATGAACCTGCACTATCGTCAGCTTATTTCCCTTTTTGACAAGAATAGGAATACGCGTTTGATACGTTCCTGAAACGATTACAGCCCCGCAGATTACCGTTTCATCTGATTGCAGCCACACCTCAGTCTCTTTATCAGCAGCTGCTGTGGAGTTGGATGTGTATTGAACAGTTCCGTAAAGTTGTGCTGCAGCTTCTCTCAGCAGTCGTTTCGATTTTCTTCTGAAGAGATCACTCCGGCCTTCGTTATAGGACTCCTGTCGGATAAATGAGAGCTTCAGCGGACAAGAGATCGCTTCTCTGAATGTATAATCTCTGATATGTTCTTTTTGGGATGTTTTCAAACAGATTGACCAATAATATTGACTTCGGGCTGCAGATCAACACCAAATGCTGATTTAACGGAGTCGCGAATTCTCATCGCATGATCATAAATTTCCCTGCCGGTGGCTCCACCCATATTCACCAGAACGAGTGCCTGGTTTTTGAAAGTCCCAACGTTTCCAACCTGTTTCCCTTTCCAGCCTGCCTGGTCAATGAGCCATGCCGCCGGTATTTTTCGTTCACCTCCGCCCATCTCATATGATGGAATTCCGGGGTTTTCTTTCAATAGCCGGGTATAAGTTTCAGAATCAACGATCGGATTTTTAAAAAAACTTCCGGCATTTCCAATGTCTTTTGGATCAGGCAATTTTGATTGTCTGATAGATACCACGGCATCAAAGATATCACGGGTAGCGGGCTTTTTGATCCCTTTTTCTTCCAGATAATTACTCAGTGCACTGTAGCCGGTTTCAAGACGGTGAGCAGAGGTTGTGAGCCTCAGCTTAATCTCGGTGATAATCCGTTTCCCTTTCAATTCGCGCTTAAAAACACTATCCCGATACGCAAACTTACAATCATCTTTTTCAAAAATCTCGAACTCTCCGGTTTCGGTGTTTAAAGCTGTCAGAGATACGAAAACTTCTTCTAATTCCACGCCATACGCGCCGATGTTTTGAATCGGAGCAGCACCAGCCGTACCGGGAATTAACGCAAGATTTTCGATGCCTCCGTATCCTAATTCAACTGCTGAATGAACCAGCTGATGCCAGTTTTCCCCTGCGCCGGCACGCATCAAAACCGTATCTGAACTGTCTGGTTCCTTATCAAAATGAACACCTGGAATGGAAATTTTTATGACCGGTTGAAGGGGATTATCGATCAGCAACATGTTGCTGCCACCACCAAGAACCAGCGGGGAATACCGGCTAAAAAAGTGATTTTCATATAACGCGGCCAGCTCCCGATGATCTCTGATTTCGATAAATTCACCTGCTACAGCCTCCACCCCCATAGAATTAAGGCTGGCAAGATTTACATTTTTCTGGATTTCCGGCTTCTTCATCAACGACTCTGAACGACTGCTCATTATTTAATGGAATCTTTTTCTACTTCTGAGCGGCTTCTCAATTTCACGCGAACTTTTTTTACCCGGTTATTTTCCAGTGAGTGTACTGTAAGCTCAAGATTTTTGTAGACCATCCTCTCTCCCACATTCGGTATTCGTTCCGTCAGGTGATAGACCAATCCCCCTAACGTTTCAAATTCATCTTCGGGAGATGAGATATTCACATCCAGGATATCATCCAGATCATCCAGGTCTATCTTAGCATCAAAAACATACACGCCGCTTTTAAATTTCGTGAAGAGTTTCTCTTCAGTATCTCCATATTCATCCACAATATCCCCAACTATCTCTTCAAGAATATCGTCGAGGGTAACAATTCCCTCGGTGCCACCATATTCATCAACAACCGTTGCAATGTGTGTTTTTTCGTGCTGAAAATCGCGCAGCAGATCATCCAGCTTTTTCGTGGCCGGTATAAACAGAGCTTTTCTCGCGATGGTTTTCCAGTTGATGATGGTATCCTGCATTTCAGTATTAATGTAAGGAAGAACATCTTTTGCATAAATAACCCCGATAATAGAATCCAGGTCGCTGTCGTACAGCGGCATTCTCGAAAGACCTTTTTCTTTAATCAATTCAATCACATCGGGGAGAGTAGCATCCACGGGAACAGCAACAATATTCACTCTCGATGTCATAATTTCCCGAACTGCAATATTCCCGAATTCAATTACATTTTCGATAATTTCCCGCTCATCACCATGTATGGATCCCTCTTTTTCGCCAACCTCGGCCATGGTTTTAATATCCTCTGTCGTCATTTTATTCGACGGTTTTGGAAGGGCCCGTTCGAGCGTCATTGTGCTCTCGGCGATCATTTTGGATACCGGGGTGAGAAGAACAAAATTGGCATAAATAAATGTATTCATCAGCCGGGATACTTTCAGCGGATTATTGATTGCGATCACTTTTGGAGTAATCTCACTGAGAATCAGAATCATGAATGTCAGCACTATAATCTCCACTGCATAAACGAAAGTCGAGGGCAGACCATAGGCAGCTACTATTTTTCCGGTTATAACCGCTGCGAGAACTGAGCTAACGATATTGGCAAATGTATTCCCAATCAGAATAGTGGCAAGCAGTCGCCTGGGTTTTTCCAGCATTTTTGTGATCCGGGAATCTGCGCCGGAGTGATCGGGATCCCGGTTCAGCTGATCAAGTTGATTTACGAGAGAAAAGAACGCAACTTCTGATCCGGAGTAGAGAGCACTGATCAGTAAACCCAGAACCATTATCGCGGCTTCTATAGAAATCACGCCCCAGCTTAATGCCTCACCAAATTCAGCAGAAGCAAACATCACATGCCGGAAAATATAAATAAGAGGGTCTCCTGGAGGTTCGTCCAATGTATCCAAAAAGCTGTTTTGAGTGTAATTCTTTAATAAAGTTGAATAAAAAAAGGTGACAGTCAAATGGAACTGCCACCCAATTTATCAATTATATCGCATTATTTCGGATAATTTACCTTAGAACGGCAAATCATCGTCCATATCGTCGAAATTGTTATCGATCGTGGCACTGCTTCCCTGGGGTGAATTACCCGCTGAAGCTGCAGCCGGAGCACCGGTACCACCACCGGTGTTACTGCCACGGCTGTCTAACATTTGCATGTTCAATGCTTTGATTTCCGTGGTATATTTTTTCTGCCCATCTTTATCTTCCCACTGACGGGTTTGAATCGGGCCTTCAAAATAGGCAAGAGAGCCTTTTTTCAGATATTCCTGGCAAATTTCAGCAAGACGGCCCCATGCTACAATCCGATGCCATTCTGTACTCTCCTGCTGTTCACCATTTCTGTCTTTGTACCGCTCCGTTGTTGCCACACTTAACGTTGCAACTGCTGTATTCGATTGCGTATACCGAACTTCCGGATCAGCACCAAGTCTCCCGATTATCATTGCTTTATTTAATGAACTCATGATTTACTCCTCGTTTTATTAAAAGTTAAATACTGTATATATGGTTGAAAAATTGGGAATCCCTTACACTTTTTTTTAACGAAGTGCTTCTTCCAGTTCCAGAGAGGCATTGCTTCCTTCATCTCTGTACTTAATAATAATCGGGCAGGAGATACTCAAACCCTGCGATTTTCCCCATTCGTTCGAGACCGGTCTTGATCCCGGAACAACCACTGCCCGTTCAGGTATTGGTGCTCCTTTACCTAAGAGTTTTTCATGTACGCAGTCGTAGACCGGAACAGATTTTGAGAGCGTAACTCCGGGTGCGATTACTGCGCCTCGTTTTACAAGGATGCCTTCAACAATTACAGATCCGGCACCGACAAAACAATCATCTTCCACTACTACCGGGCTCAGCCCAACAGGTTCCAGCACTCCGCCAATTTGAACTCCAGCAGACAGGTGTACGTTTCTACCAATTTGAGCACAGGATCCCACCAGTGCATGGCTGTCTACCATAGAACCTTCATCTATATAGGCACCAATATTAACATACGCAGGCGGCATCAGAATCACACCTTCAGCAACATATGCGCCGCGACGAATTGAGGATCCTCCCGGCACAAGACGTACACCTTCATCGGGGTGCATGATTCTGGGCGGCAGATTATCTTTATCTACAAAACCTTCATAAATACCGCCATAACTAACATTTTTACCCGCTTTAAATGCATCCAGGATTGCCTCTTTTACCTTAACATTGGCAATCCACGTATCACCGTCTCTGTCAGCAGCTCTTATGGTTCCGGCTTCAAGTTGATCTAAAATTTTATTCCAGCTCATTGTTCGTAGTTTTCTTTGTACCAGTTATTGATTTCATTGTCAATCGTTTCCAATTCGGTCAGATCAGTCAGCTCATCTTCTGTTAATGGAAGACGAAGAGTCGCCGAAGATATTTCACCGCGGCTGTGAAGTAATTTTTTTACAGGAATAGGGTTTGATGCCGAAAAAAGCGCCTTAACTGCCCGGTTCCATAGTGGAAAAAGAGATTCCGTTTTTCCACTCAAACATAAATTAGTGTACAATTTTGTAGCTTCAGGCCACGCATTCGACGCAACCGAGACCGATCCGCTGCAACCATAAGGCCTGAATATTGAAACGAGTGCATCATCACCGCTGTAAAGAGGTATACCCGGCACTCGTTCCCGAAACTCACGAAAGACCGCCAGACTGCCACTGGCCTCTTTAATTGACCACATATTTCGGTGTTCTGCAAGTTTTTCGGCTACCACAAACGGCAGATCGATCCCGGTTCTGGACGGGATATTGTATAACATACAAGGTTTTTCAGATCTGTCCAGCAGCGCTTTAAACCATTGGTACTGCCCTTCCGGCCCGGGTTTTGAATAGAGCGGAGTTACCATCAGGAATGCATCAATATTCAACGTATTGCAATACTCAACCCATTCGGTTTGTACAGAGAGGTTCATACCTCCCACTCCAACCATCAGCGGAACATCCGGGTTTATACCGGATACAAAATCTACAACTTCCTTTTTCTCACTGTCGCTCAGGGCGAGTCCTTCTCCGGTGCTGCCAATCAGTAAAATGCCATTTTCGGCAGCCTCCTGGCGCTCCACCATCCGCCGTAAGCTTTCAAAATGAATGCTCCCATCGTTCTCCATAGGAGTAATCAGTGCTGTCCATTGTTTTAGATCGGTCATCATTGCAGAGCAAATTCCTTATCAAAAAGTTCTGAAAACGGGTAAAGTCCGGGCATGATTGTAGAGTCATTGATCAGCTGTTTCGCCGCCCAGATCGCACCTTCAGCGAACAGTTTTCGGTCGTGTGCCTCATGTTTGAGGTAAATCGATTCATTTTGAGTTTTAATGTGCAATTCGTGCACACCTTTCACATCGCCTACCCGGTTTGACGAAATGGATGCATCACGGTTCAGCCATTCCCTCCATGAAAGTGCGGTACCACTCGGTTGATCCACTTTATTGGTGTGATGTATCTCGTGAATATGAAACTCAGGGGAATCAAGCATTTCACTTCCGCTGCCAAATATGTGAAGAGCCTTCCGGACCAGGTTCATGCCAAGGCTGAAATTAGATCCAATAATCCAACGGCTGCCGGCCAGTTTCACCCTTTTTGGCAGGTTTTCCGGCCATTGATACCCTGTGGTTCCCCAGACGGCAGGAATGTCGGTTTGAAGAAGCAACTCTAAAATCTCTTCAGCCGCATCACCCGGCACAAATACAATCGCTGCGTCTGTTTCTTTTAGTTTTTCAACCGTTGGTTTATTTAATTCATTAAAAGGTACTGCTGAATCACCCAACAGATCAACAATTGCACCCCCTGTTTTGCCGGTACCGATAACAGATATTTTCATGTTCAGTAAAAGATCAGATTATTTGTTAATAAATGTTTGATGAAGTGTGCGAACTGCATCTTCCGCTTTCGTTTCATCCACAAGAAAACAGAGGTTATGCGAACTTGCACCATGACAAATCAGACGGATATTCGTCTCTTGCAATGCCCCAAAAACCGGCCCGCTTAACCCTGCTGTAGCATGCAAATTATTCCCCACTAAAGCTACCAGGGCGAGATTTTTTTCGATATTTACATCACAAAATGACCGGAGCTCATTCAGCACCTTTTCAGAAAGATGATTTCGTTCGGCAGATTGCACATCCGTATCGAGCGTCATAGAAACACTCACCTCACTTGTGGTAACCAAATCCACACTGATTTTATATTTTGATAACACCTCAAACAGGCGTGCGAGATAACCGTGACGATGAAGCATATCCAGGCTGTGAACCGTTAAAAGAGTCTGGTTACGCCGCAAACTTATGGCCCGGATCACCGGTTTTTCCGATGTCTCCTTCACAATCCATGTTCCGGGCTGATCGGGATGAAAACTCGACCCAACATACACTTTGATCGACTTTCGAATGGCCGGCTTGAGGGTTGCAGGATGGAGCACTTTCGCGCCAAATACTGAAAGCTCAGCGGCTTCATCAAAACTAATTTCAGTAATTGGCTTCGCATTCGGTTCTATACGAGGGTCAGTGGTGTATATGGCTGTAACATCCGTCCAAATCTCAAGCACATCAGCGTTCAAAGCTTCTGCAAAAAGTGCGGCAGAATAATCACTGCCACCCCTTCCCAGTGTTGTGGTTTCACCTTCCGGTGTTGAACCTACAAACCCCTGGGTGATTACGCGTTTTTCCTTCACCAGATTCCGGAGCTTTACTGCCGACCGGTTTTCAATTTCTTTAATATCGGGTTCGGCATTTCCGTGTGCATCGTCTGTTATGATCACATCCCGGGCATCAAACCAGGTAGCACCGGATTCTGCCTCATTCACAATTTCTGTAAAAAGCAGGGAAGAAAGCCTCTCACCGCAAGACAAAATCGCATCTTTCTCCCGGGCTCCAATCACCTGAATTTTGGTGTATTTCCGGAGTTCATTCAGGACATCATCAAGCTTCTTACGTACGTTTTCAGGATGCTGAAGCTCGTTACAAATATCTGTATGTTTTTTCTGAATCGTCCGGAATAGTTCCTCTTTTTCCGGAATAGTAACCGATTCACAAAAAGAGGTCAGATGATTCGTGGTTCCTGAAGTTGCACTAACAACAATCAGTCGTTTATCGGGGTCGTTGGCAACAATTTGGGCACTTCGCCTCATCGCTTCAGCATCGGCCATACTTGTGCCGCCAAACTTAGCTACTTTTATCAGATCCGGCATTTTTATTTATTCTTGAGATTCAGAGCTTCACAATATACAGATTTAGCACCTTCTTATCAGATCAGATTCGCGCATAATTTTATTTGGATCTACAGGAAATCGGCAAAAGCACCTTTTTTCCGTTTTAGTGAATTATGGCGGGTTCTGGCCTGTTGATACATACAAGCTCATTCCTTTCCTCGGTTGAGTGCCACAGTTAATCCGTTGATGTATACTCACGGCGTTCTGTGTACCTGTTAAAACACGATAAAAAAATGCCTTGCGAGGAATACTTTCGGAACGAGAATAATACACTAATTCACTTTTATCGAAACGTTCTGGGCAGGTGTGAGGAGAAGAAGGAAACCCGATTATTGAGTTATGTACTTTTTTTGTATTTTGCTCAACTGTTCAGATAAACCAATTTCAATTTAATTCTACAGGGTGATTATTTATGCCAAGCGGAAAGAAAAGAAAGCGCGCAAAGATTGCTAAGCACAAACGGAAAAAGCGTCTTAGAAAAAACCGACACAAGAAGAAAAAGTAACGATTTCGTTTAAACATCCTATCAACTTAAAGGTGCGCATTGCGCACCTTTTTTTGTATCAGGCTGCGTGTTCATGTACAGTATCATCCACGATCGTAACTACACGTTTTGCCCTGAAAAGTATGTGGATGAGTTTTCGCTCAACGAATTTTTGAACATCGCTCAGGCTGCTTAGTCCCTGAAATGAGTATTGGAAATAGGAAATCAGGTTGATCGCGTTCAGATATTTACCATGCTGGTCACCATCAATCTCAAGGTGCCAACGGGTAATGATATCATCGGTGAGCAGCAGTTCATTGACTTCTCTGCTGGCATGATCCATCCACTCACTTGCTTTCTGAATCCGGTAATTTGCATCGCCATTGGTTTGTTGCGGCTGGCAGCGGTCTTCCCGAAAATGCCATGTAACTTCGATATCAATCACCGGGTCTACTTTTGTTTCGGCAAACGTTTCTGATTGCAGCACCGGGTGATTACCCGTACCATTTAGCTGGCGAGCGAGAGACGCTTCCCGAAACCGGTCCCAATCGAAATTAATAGAAAGCGATTCCAGGTGATTCGTAGAGTTGCTCAGGTCAATGAAAATTTCAAGACCTGTGGCGTTTATTTTCGATTCCTCCCATGTTTTAAATGTCGTTACGTTTATATTTCTCTTGTTTAACGAACTATCAATTGTGTTAACAATCGATTGAAAAATAGGATATTCCATATTAAAACAATTAATCTATTAATTAGTTGCTATAGATCCCGTAATGAATAACTTTTATGTATTAATATACCTAACTGAGTACCTAAAACTCAAATGCTCAGGGAGCAGTTTAACTTACAGTTATTCACCCCACAAAAATGTATGGGAAGGCTTTTTCTCCACAAAAAAAGAAACTTTTCGTTTGATTTTCAGTGCCCACAGTAATGAGACCGCACTTTTCGCTGACTCCTTCAGAAATCCAAAAAAATCGAACGTAACTGAATTTTTCGAAATTCTTAAAGAAAATTTAATTATTGACGTAAGTCTGGCAGACCGGGATCGCTGGATTACGTTGACGTTTGATAATGGTTACGAATTACTACTCAAACTATTTGGTAATGATCCCAATATTCTACTGGTTGAAAATGAAACGGTAAAAGAATCATTCAAATCTCCTGATACCTGGAAAGGTCGAGAAAAACCAAAACCCAGGAAGCCATCCCCTATGGCCGAAATCCAGCCTGAATGGAACACCCGAACGGTTATTACCAAAACCGACCCAACATTTCCCCGTCACCTGATAAACCCGCTGATAGAGCATAACAACCTGAATGAGCAAGCGCCTGAAAAAGTGAGGGAGTTTATACAAAAAGTCTCCCGGCAGATGAAGAATGAGCCGGAATTCCGTGTTCTTAACGATGGCAATATCTGCCTGATCAACCAGACATATCTGCCATTGGAGGATCTGAAAACATTTGAAAATTGTAATGATGCTATTCGTTACACCTACTACAAAACATCTCGTGAACGCAGACTGAGCAAACGTATTCAAAGTCTTGAACCCCGGATCGAAGATGCTATCAAAAAAAATCGCCGTTCTATTCAACAGCTCGAAAAAGCTGATAAAGCGCTCGAGAGGGCCGACCGATATGAGCAGTTCGGTCATATTCTGATGGCGCATGCACACGAATCGATCGGGCATGATACAGAATCCATGACGGTTTCAAATTTTTATGAGGACAACAACCCTGTGGAAATTCCGGTAAAGCCGGATCTTTCCGTTGCCGAAAATGCCCAGAAATATTACGAACGATCCACAAAAGCAAAAACCCGGGTGGAGGAATCGAAACGCAGACTCCGGGAAATGAAATCCGAACTCGAAGAGCTGGAGACGATTTATGACTCTTTCGGAGGTATTGATAAAATTTATGAATTTGATGACTGGCTTGATGACCATCGGCAGCAACTGAACAGGCTTGGAGTCCTTTCCCAAAATCAAAAAACGGAATCCCTCCCCTTTCGAAAATCCATTGTTCAAAATTATGAAATCTGGATTGGAAAAAGTGCGAAAAGCAATGATGAGGTCACAACCCGGGCACACAAAGAAGACATCTGGCTGCACGCCCGCGGAGTTGGAGGATCGCACGTTGTCATCCGGATGAACAACAACAAAGAATACCCTCCCCACAATGTATTGATGAAAGCTGCTGCAGCGGCGGCATACAATTCAAAAGCGCGGGGAAGCTCACTCGCACCGGTCATTTATACGAAGCGAAAATATGTTTCAAAACCGAAAGGAGCCCCTGCCGGAACCGTTCGTGTTCACCGCGAAGAAGTAGAAATGGTTCAACCCAGAAAACTAAATACATGAAAAACTCACAGCTTAAACAGCCGCTGTTTTTGTGTGGTATGATGGGATCCGGAAAATCAACTGCGGGCCGGAAACTGGCCGATCGACTTGATGCACCATTTCTCGATCTCGACGCACAAATCGTCCGCGAAGCCGGCATGGAGATTCCGCAAATCTTTGAAGAAAAAGGCGAAGAGTGGTTCCGAAACCTTGAACGAACACTGCTCATTCGTGAATCACAGCAGTTTAACGGTGTGATGGCACTTGGCGGCGGATCTCTGCAAAATCAAAGAGTTGTCGATCACCTGAAAGTTTATGGGTGGCTTGTTTTTCTAAATGTGCCTAAATCCGTAATTTTAGAGCGGCTATTAGGTTCTAAAAATCGTCCGAAGCTGAAAAGCAATCAACCGGGTTCAGAAACAGATCAGCTGGATCGGACGATCACACAACTATTGGAACAAAGACTTCCATTCTACAAACAGGCTCAAATCACCATTGATACCGGTAGTGCAACTCCGCCGGAAATTGCCGAAATGATTATTAAAAAAATAAAGATATATGACGGATACAATCGACATTAGCTCGTCGGCCGGCTCCTACAATTTCACTGTCGGGCGCTCCATTTTTGAGAAACACCTGACCGCTCTGAAAAAGAAAAACCAGTTTTCCGACTGCTTTATTTTTGCTGATGAAAATGTCTGGAAAAATCACAATAACCGAATCCAAACGGCGTTTGAATCTGCCGGATTATCTTTTAAAAAGGAAATCATTCCGTCTGGTGAAAAAAGTAAATCCATTAAACAATGGGAACGGTTAACAGGCGTTTTACTGCAATCCGGTGTGCGGAGAAACACTCCGCTGTTTGCAATTGGCGGAGGCGTAACGGGTGATCTTTCCGGTTTCGTTGCATCTGCAACCATGCGGGGAATTCCGCTTATTCACGTTCCAACTACCCTGCTTGCCATGGTCGACAGTTCAATTGGCGGCAAAACAGGTGTGAACCACGAAACCGGCAAAAATCTGGTTGGTGCATTTTATCAGCCGGTGGAAGTAATCGCGGATACCACCTTTCTGGATACACTACCGGATCGTGAATGGAACAACGGCTTGAGTGAAATCCTGAAATACGGCGCAATACGTGACCGTTCAATATTTGATCGGTCAGAATTTTTCCTCGAAAGAAGTTCAGCATCAAACAAAAAAGAGAACAGTTCCCTCGAAAACCTGATTTTGGACTGCGCCGGAATTAAAGCCGACATTGTGCAGGAGGATGAATTTGAAAGCGGAAAACGAGCATACCTGAACTTCGGTCACACCTTTGCCCATGCGATGGAGAAGGTTGCCGATTACGGAACCCTGAGCCACGGCGAAGCCGTCTACCTCGGGATGCTTGCCGCGACAAACCTGTCGAACTCTCTCGGAGCTGACCTGAATGATGAAATTTTGCGAAAATTCAGACCTCTTTATTCATTTGATATCTCACCGGAAATGCTGCCCGTGGATTCAATGTTTAAAACCATGAAACTTGATAAAAAGAATGTTGATGAAAATTTCCGGTTTGTTTTGCTAAAAAACTGGCAACAACCCGTCGTTGAAACAGTTAACAACGAGGAGCTCATCAGGAAAGCCTGGCTCACCGTTTTTAACGAACTCGATTAACCGAACACTCACTTGATATTACGCTGGATCTATATTTTATGGAATTTTTTGCTGAAAACAGCCGGGTATCTCCTCCTGTTTCTGGTAATTCTTGCGGGCTTTTTATTGGCTGCAATTCAGCTTCCTGTTAGTAAAGATCATCTGCGCGTTCAGCTTGAAGATGCTTTTAACCAGCAGTTTGACGGCACCGCGGAGGTAGAGTCTATCCGCGGTTTTATACCATTTCGTACACAGTTTAACAATGTTGTTTTCTATTCTCCGGAATACCCTTATGATCAGCAGTTCAGCGCAGATGAGATGTACGTATCAGTTGATCTTTGGGAGCTGATCAGGGGAAATATTGAAATCACATCACTCCAGTTAGATTCACCCAACGCTCTTTTTAGTATGGGAGACGATGGATTGCAGCTCGCTTCCATATTTTCAACAGGTCCGCCGGATTCCGGCGAAAGTGAGAGGAGCAGCCGCAGAGAAGCCAGCCAGTTCTTCAATCAATTTTCAATTTATGCTCCCGAGATCACTATTTCAAATGGCGTGATTACAGCAGACGAGTCGATTCAGTTTCCTGATCGCACAGGATTTTCTACTCCGTTTGTATTATCTGAATTGAATGCTCAGTTTTTCCTCGATTCTGATGATCAGCAGCAGTTCCTGGATATCACTTCCATGAGCGCATCAACAAATGATCCTGATTTCCCGAAATTTTCTCTCAACGGCCAGCTTTTCAATGATTCGCACTATCTTGAGCTGAACGGGTTTGAATTCAATTCTGAAAACATAAACATTTCTCTTTCAGCCGAAGGTTCTCCCCTTCATCTTTTTTCAGAACATTTCCGCGAACAACTTGCATCGGCAGAATATCTTCTCGATATCCAGAATTTTTATGTCGAGCCCGTACTGCTGCACCGGTTTAATCCGGCTCTTTCTGAAATCCGGCAGCCTGTTGAATTTGTGGGTTCAGCAGAGGGCAATCTCGAAACTCTTTACCTTGACAATCTCCAGGTTACAATTGGTGAATCATCACTGCTGGCTGATGGCAGGCTGCGAAATCTTATGGAATCGGACCTTGATTCCGATTTGGCCATCAGTAATCTCGTTCTATCGGGAAATGAGCTCCAGCCGTTTCTGGCGGAGGCCGGCCTGGATGATGTAGACCTGACTCCCTACGGATATCCTACTCTCAGAGGCAGCCTGTCCGGAACGCTGAACCAGGTGGAGGCTGATCTGACACTCGAAACCGATCTGGGTTCGGCGGAGCTTGAAGGGGATCTTCATTTCAGAGATATTTTAACCTATTCTTTGCAGCTTGGAGCCGACTCACTTGATATCTCTCCCTTTTTCAGAGATTCAGCAAATACCACCGTCCTTAATGGACGAATTACAGCAAACGGATCCGGCACCGATCGTTTTGCAACAGTTGAAGCCGAGGCGGATCTTTCCAACAGCCGCATCAAGAATCATCCCTTTGCACTTTTGACTGCAAATCTGAATATGGCTGATCAATCGGGACGATACTCAATAGCTTTGCAAAATGACCGTACGGAAGGTTCCGCAAGTGGAAATTTTCAGCTGGGAGACTCACAGCAGCTCAACACCGAAGCAGTTGTCCAGCAGCTGGATATCACGCAATACATAACCGATCTGCCGTACGAATCAACCCTTTTCAGCGGACGAGTTTCCGCAAATGTAGAAGGCACCTCAATGGATGACTTGTTTGGCAGAATCAGTGTGGAAGTCAGTGAATCCATCATCGACGGTGACACCCTGAGACCCCATC
The DNA here is from genome assembly GCF_003390325.1 of Rhodohalobacter sp. SW132. Lineage (NCBI taxonomy): Bacteria > Pseudomonadati > Balneolota > Balneolia > Balneolales > Balneolaceae > Rhodohalobacter > Rhodohalobacter sp. SW132. The sequence goes on from NZ_QUOK01000005.1 coordinate 119,970, forward strand.
AGTTTTACGCTGATATCAACGAAGGTGACGGAGAAAGCCGCACATTACGGCTTACAAGCTCATTTTTTGATGCCGAACTCAGCGGCACGATATACCCGGGGTTAATTCGGGAGAACGCGTCTTACTGGCAAAACTACCTTACTGAACGTTTTCAGGACGAGCTCTTTTTTGATGATTTAATCCCCGAATTTCCTGCCGTAGCACCTGCAGAGCGTTCATTCGAACATACTGGTCCGATGGACCTCTCTCTTTCGGCATCACTAAAAGATCTTCAGCTTTTCCGCGCCTATTTTCCTGATCTCAGAGAGATTGAATCAACAGCCACGGTTAACCTCAACATCAATTCCACCAATGATGCTTTATCGCTGAACGGCTCGGTGTTTGATGATAGTCTGAATGTTGGCAACTCTGTGTTTAATAATATCGGCGTAACGTTTACTGCCATGGTGAATCACGGAGAGAGCCTGCGAAATAACACCGTATTCGATTTTCAATTTAACAGTCCTTCGATGCGCATTGACGACCGGTACAGTATCCGCGGTGCGTCACTAAACATGAGCTTACGGGACAGTATTCTCACCGTGCGTCAAGAAATTGAGAACGCCCTGGAAAACCTCACATATTATAGTGAAACGACAACAACATGGTATCCAAACCGCCTTGAAACTACTGTTGACACCCTCACTACGGGATCATCGGCTTATCAATGGCAAGCGCTTGGAACACCGGAAATTATTTACAACCGGGACGGATCTCTGACTCTGAATGAATTCAACCTTGAGAGTGATGAAGATTATTTTGAGATAAACGGCACGTTCAGCGATGCGCCGGAGGATTCAGTAAATTACAACATTCGTAACTTCAGTCTGGGCCGGGTGTCGGATCTTATTGGCGGCCGAATCCAGTTTGAGGGTGTGGTTGATGGCGATTTCACGACACGGGCACTCACCCAGATTCCATCCATCCAGGGGGATATTACAGTTCTGGACGGAAAAATTAATGACCGTGTGATTGGTGATGTATCCCTGCGCAGCAGATTTAATTCTGAATCAAACCGATTCGATACAGAGCTACATCTCTATACAGATCCCGCCCGATACGCCGATTACCTCGAAGCAAATGACGGGATTGGTCATGATCTTTTCTTTGAGGGGTATTTCAGAGCACCTGATGAATCAGATGATGATACCGAAGATCTTTTTTATTTTGATGCCGATCTTCGGGAAATCGACATGTGGATTGTTACCTTCATCGTTCCTAATGTGATTCTGGAAATGGAAGGCAGTGCCAGCGGAACCGGTTTTATAAGGGGAAATCGCGATGATTACGATTTCGAAGCTTCTTTTGATGTTCAGGATGTTTATGGGCGACCGTTCTTTACAAATGTTCCTTACATGCTTGAAGGAAATCTTATTTTCAATCGCGCTGACGGGCTTCTCTTCGATGAAGTTTACATGGATGACATGGAAGGCGGTGAAGGTCTACTTACAGGTCAGATTGACCTCGATGATTTCAGCCCGATTACCATTTTCGACCTTCGGCTCGCACTGGATAACTTGCGGTTTATGAATAATGTGCAGGATCCGAATGTACCGTTTTATGCCAATCTATATGGGAGTGGCACGGCCGTTTTTGAAGGAACCAATGAATCACCATCCATTCGATCAACAACACCCATTCGGCTCAGTTCTAATTCCCAGATATCCATTCCGCTGCAGGAAGAAACCGAGCTGGAACAAGACCGGAGGTTTATCCAATTTGTGGAATCCTTCGAAGATTTAACTCCTCTGCAAAGAAGGAATGGCCGTGGTGATTCCGGCAGCGGAAGCGAGGAAGGAGAGATCGACCTTACCTTTGTAGAGCTGTTCAGCATGAATCTGCAGTTTATCGCTGACGATCCGGTTAATGTGCGGCTGATCTTTGACCCGGTAACAAATGACATCCTCACGGCAACCGGAACCGGTCAGATTCGGGTGATTCTCGACGACCAGGATATGAGCATGTTCGGACGGTTTAATATTTCTGGCGGGGAGTACCAATTTGTGGGTGGAGATATTTTTACCCGCAGATTTACCATTCAGGACGGGGGCTCCATCAGCTGGCAGGGTGATCTTGTGGACGCCAATCTGAACGTGACCGCATCCTACCGTGCCCGGCCCGACATCTCCACCCTGCTGCCAACCGGCACAAGTTTTCAGCGCGTTCCAATTGAATTGATTTTGCAGATTGGTGGTACCATCAGTGAGATCGAGAACGATTTTTACTTTCAGATTCCCACCGGAATTGAAGCCCCGCAGGATCCGACCATTGCAGCACAGATCAACCGGATTAACCAGAATGAGGATGAAAAAGTGCTTCAGGCTTTTGGGATTTTGCTCACCGGCAATTTTGTACCGACCGATGAACTCGAAAATCCTGAATTTGGCCATGTTACCGGAACAAGTGCACTCGTAAACCCGTTAGTATCAAGTCAGATTATCAGTCCGCTTTTATCAAACCAGATTAATTCGCTTTTACGGAGTGATATTACGTTTGATGTGGATTTTAATCTCAACGCATTTAACGAGGTCGATCTCGGGGTTGCGTTGCGGTTGTTCAATGACAGAATTGTGCTTCGGCGCGAAGGTCAGATCACCGGGGATACAGAGGTTGGAGATATTGGAGCGACGTATCGTATCAATCGAATCTTTTCGGTAACGGCGTTTCACCGGCAGGATCCAACACTTTCAAACCGTGCTGAAACCGAAGCACGCCAGACACAGGAGATGAACGGAATGGGAGTTGAAGCACAATTTCAATTTAATACATGGCAAAGCCTGAGAAACAGAATTTCAAACTCTTTCAGAAATTTGTTTGGATTAAAAGAAAAAGAACCTGAGGTTGAGGAGAATGATTCTGATTCAATGGCACAAAACTAATTACAGAGAAATAAACAACGAATGAGTAAAAACAACTTAAGTTCATTAGAAAAGCAAATTGTTAAAGTTTTAGAATCGTACCCGGATGCATCCATTCCTATTCCAATTCTTGTGGATGCACTGAGCCTCACCTCAAAAAAAGGAACTAAAAAATTAAAAACCGCCGTGAACCGGCTAAAGCAGCTCGATATCCTTCGTGTAAGCAAGGGAAACCTGGTACGCTTGAATGAAGTGGTGGTCAAAGAAGACAATACCCTCACCGGGATTCTGGATGTAACCAGCCGTGGTGACGGATATGTGATGGTAGAGGGAAGGGATCAGGATATTAAAATCCCAAGCAGGCAAATGAGTACCGCTTTAGACGGAGATACCGTATCCGTAAAAATTACCGGCTACCATAAGAAAAGCAGCAAAGCGATCGGTAAGATTGAAGATATTGTAAAACGCGCCCGTACTACTTTTGTAGGAACCCTCACAGAAGAGGCAAAAAACACGTACATCATCAAGCCGGATCAGCAATCTTCGAGAGTCGATTTTTTCGTAACTCCGGAAGATCTGAATGGTGCAAAACCCGGTCAAAAAGTTACGTTTTCCCTTGTAAACTGGGATGATGTGCGCGGATACCCGCAAGCAAGCATTAATCATGTTCTGGGTGATGCCGGGTCGAACGAAGCCAACATCTTATCCATTTTGGCCGAGAAACAGTTTGAAGCGGAATTTCCGGCCGAAGTGGAATCATTTGCAGACGATATACCCGATACAATTCCTGAAAAAGAGATTGCCCGCAGACGCGATATGCGCGAAGAAGTGGTCATGACAATCGATCCGCCCGATGCCCAGGATTTTGACGACGGTCTGAGCATTGAAGTCCTCGATAATGGAAATTACTATCTTGGTGTGCATATTGCCGATGTAACGCATTATATGCCGCGAAACTCTGTACTCGACGAGGAAGCGTATCAACGCGGAACAAGTGTATATATGGTTGACCGGGTGATCCCCATGCTCCCGGAGCGTTTGAGTAACGGCGTGTGCAGTCTTCGTCCGAATGAGGATAAGCTCACCTACAGCTGTTTCATGGAGATTGCACCAAACGGAAAAGTTGTGGATCACTCCGTTGAGGAGACTGTTATTCACTCCCGGCAGCGATTCACCTATTCTGAAGTGCAGGATATATTGGATGGTGACCGTTCACATCCATTCGAAAACCAACTCAAAACCCTGCAGACACTGGCAAATATTCTCCTCGAAAAACGGTTTCGTGAAGGTTCCATAAAATTTGAAACACCCGAACCCCGTTTCGTTCTGGATGATAACGGCAAGCCGATTGATGTAATCGTCAAAGAGCGTATTTTTGCTCACAAGCTTATTGAAGAGTGCATGCTGCTGGCAAATAAAACTGTAGCAAAACATGTAGATCAGCTCAGAGGCGGAAACAAAGCAAAAAACAATCACCCGTTTCTCTATCGTGTGCACGGCGAACCGGACCTTGAAAAGCTTCAGAATATCAAAGAGACAGCCAAACCGCTTGGTATTGATCTGAACCTGAATGGAAAAGTAACTGCTTCGAAAATCAATGAACTTCTCTCAAAGGTTGAGGGAACATCTATTGAAAATATCATAAACGGGCTGATGCTTCGTTCTATGGCCAAAGCGGAATACAGTCCGAAAAACATCGGGCATTTCGGCCTCGGTTTTAAAGATTATGCACACTTCACAAGCCCAATCCGCCGATATCCGGATGTAATTGTCCACCGGCTGCTGAAGCGGTACAATTCCGGCGGAACCGAATACACGTATGATCAATTAATCGAAGACGGTGAACACTGCAGTGAAAAAGAACGTTATGCCGTGGAAGCTGAGCGTGATTCTGTGAAATTGAAACAAGTTGAATATCTGTCTGACAGGCTCGGGGAATCGTTTAAGGGCACCATTAGTGGCGTTACCGAAAACGGACTTTACGTGGTTTTAGATGATATTTACTGTGAAGGAATGATTCGTGTAAGTGATCTTGGTGATGACTATTATGTTTTTAATCCACAATTACATTGCCTTACAGGCCGTTCTAAAGGAAAGAAGTATCGCCTGGGCGATTCAATAAACGCCAAGGTAACGCGAACAGATCTCGGTAAACGCCAAATTGATCTCATACCTGCTGATTATTAAATAAACGCTACAAGATATGCCATCATTGAAAAAACTGATCCTCATTCCCCTGATGTCTCTGTTTCTGGGGAGCCTGCTCATCGAGACTTTATACGCACAGTATTTCTATTTCGGAAAAAATCGTGTGCAGTATGAACGATTCGACTGGCGCTTTATAGAGACGGAACATTTCGATATCTATTATTACGATTCGAAAAATTACCACCTTGCCCAGTTTACTGCCGAGGCGGTTGAATCATCCCTGATTCAATTGCAAAATGATTTTGGCGAACAGCTCACTGACCGGATTCCGGTTATTATTTACGATTCACACAGTGACTTTTCGCAGACCAATGTTGTGCAGCTGCCTACAGATGCACAGGGAATTGGCGGGGTTACCGACAAGTTCAAAAACCGGATGACCCAGCCATTTATGGGAGATTATGCCGATTTCAGGCGCACCATACAGCATGAGCTCCTGCACGCCTTTATTAACGATGTTTACTATGGCGGAAGCGTTCAGTCGATCATGCAAAATAATATTCAGCTCAGGTTCCCTCTCTGGTTTGAAGAGGGTCTGGCTGAGTACCTGGCTCTGGGATGGGATACACAAACCGATATGTTTATGCGGGATGCAATATTAAACAATTACCTCCCGCCAATCCCGCGGCTTCAGGGATTCTTTGCTTATCGGGGTGGCCAGTCGTTCTGGTATTATATTGAAAACCAGTATGGACGACCAAAAATCACTGAAATACTACAGCGAATTAAGCTTACCCGAAATGTTCAGCAGGCGATTACACAATCCCTTGGCATCGGTATTGAGGAACTTTCCGACCGCTGGAAAGAGTTTTATCGGCAACGCTATTTCCCTGAAGTAGCGGAGCGGCAATCGCTTCGTGCAGCTGCTACCCAGCTAACATCACGTAACCAGAGAAGAGCATACAACACAAGTCCCGCAATTTCCCCGAATGGCGATCGGATTGCCATGATTTCAAATCGCAGGGGTGTTTTTGATGTGATTGTTATTGACGCAAACACCGGAAACCGGCTTAAAACGTTGATCAGCGGGTCAGACAGCCCCATGTTTGAAGAGCTGAACATCATGAATCCAAACCTTTCATGGTCTCCGGATGGGTCCAGAATTGCGCTTTCAAGTGCATCACAAGGGCAGTACAATTTAGCAATCGTAGATTATGAGAGCGGTAACTCCACAACTACCCGTTTCCCAAGTCTTGATGCTATAAACTCCGTATCATGGTCACCGGACGGCACCAAAATAGCCTTTGACGGAAACATCGGTCCCTATCAAAGCATTTTTGTATACGATCTCGAAACCGATGATTTTCAAAATCTGACTGGTGATGTTTTCACTGATAAGGAGCCGGCCTGGGGAAGTGACTCAGAAACCGTATACTTTGTATCAAACCGTGGCAGTAACACAACACCGCATACGTTTCTTGCGGGATACTCCGCTGTAATCAGCGATGATTTCTTTGAAACAGATTTATACGCCGTTAACATCAATACCAATCGTATTGAGAGATTAACCAACACACCTCTCTGGTCAGAAAGTCAGCCAACAGCTACACGCGATGGACGGCTTGTGTTTGTATCGGATCAGAACGGTATCCCAAATATTTATGAGTATGATTTAGACAGCCGGTCAGTATATCCTTTAACAGATATGCAATCGGGTGTTATGCAGATATCTATTTCTGCAGATGGTACACGGCTTGCATTTAATGCACTTAATGAAGGTGCGCCTGATATTTTCGTGATTCGCTCCCCCTTTTCACGGCGGATGGATCGACAGCTCACACCCAATGCGTGGGCTCAACAGCGGGCCGAACAATCTCATGCAGAACGTGTACCCGCTATAGCTCATGCGAGGGAACTCATTGCAAACTCTCCGAGTGGCAATCAGCTCGTTAGCCGTGCCTTACCAGCTACAGTTGAACCGCCACAAAGAGAAAGAGATGAGGATGAAGAAAGGGAAGAAACCAGAACGGATCGGGTTGATTTCCGAAACTACCAGTTTGGCGAAGCTGTTGTGCGCGATACAACACTTGAACTAAGAGACGATCCGCGAAATTTCGAACCGGAGGATAATGTAACCGAAGATGGACTTTATCGCCCGAAGGAGTACCGCTTACAGTTTTCTCCGGATATCAGTTATGCCGCCGGCCAGGTGAATACATTTACCGGTTCATCCGCCTTTGCTTTCGTAACACTTAGCGACCTGTTTGGGGACCATCAGATAGCCGTTGGTTCTGATCTCACCTTTGACCTTCGAAACAGTGATTACCTAATTCGATATGGTTATTTGAGGAACAGAACCAATTTCTTTGCCTCTTTCAGCCACCAGTCACGAAATTATCAGTATTTCACCGGCGAGCTGTTCCGCTTCAGAACATTAAGCATGTCGGTTGATTTTCAATACCCGCTGAACCGTTATCAGCGAATCGATTACGGGATTTCAGGGATTGGAATTTACAGAGATTTCAGTTCGGTAAGATTCAGAGGCACACAAAATGCCGAGAATGACTCGAATTACTTCCTCTATCCGCAGGTTACGTACACCGGAGACTTTACGATACCGCAGCCAGGTGGAATTACACCCGGAGGCGGAAGCAGGTATTCCCTGCAGCTGGCGGGAAGCCCTCCATTTATGGCTGATTCGCCCCAATTTGCAACCCTTTTAGGAGATTACCGGCGCTATTTTGATCTCGGCAACCGAACCTCATTCGCTTTCAGAGGATCCGGTGCCTATTCCATCGGCCGTGATTCGCAAACCTTCTTTATGGGCGGTATGCTTGGCTGGATCAATCAGCGATGGAGTGATGCCGAAATTCCATTTGAACGGCTGGCTGATACCTTTTTCACACTGCCGGCGACTCCGCTTCGGGGTCACGAATTCAACACCACGTTTGGTGATCGATTTTCACTCATCAATGCTGAATTCAGATTTCCGCTCTTTGCAGCTATTTTACCCGGCCCGATTCCTTTGATTCCGCTCTATAACATTACGGGCGTTGCATTTGTGGATGCAGGTGCTGCATGGGGTTTCGATATTCCCTACTCCCGTTTCACGGATGCGCAAACCAATGAACCGATTGTTTTCTTTGAAAGAGATGCGAGCCTCGATTTCAGAGTTGCTGAAAGACGTGAGTTTGTCATAGACGGTTCAACCGGCAGGGAGCGTGTTGGCCCGCCTCAGCAAGGTGATGTAACCTCCACTGTTATTGATGGTGATATATTGATCGGTGCCGGATTTGGCCTTCGAACCATACTTCTCGGCCTTCCCTTGCGATACGATGTCGGCTGGCCCTACTTCCGGGACGGATTTGATGGATCACCAATCCACTATTTCTCTATTGGAATCGATTTTTAAGAGATTCGATACCTAAAAAAATCAAGCCATGCAGAACGAAACAATTCTGCATGGCTTTTTTATTTTACCCTGAATTGTGGTGATGGTTTGAATTCGCCCGGAATTCAAACTCAAGTATAAATTTACATATAGCAGAAACTACTGTAAGATTGTGATTTGGAGATACCGCATTAAGTTCAGTATAACCTCCTGATCTCGCTCATTTTTAGATCCGATACGGCTCCATTATACTCCGGCTCAGACGAAGTTGGGCTAAGCCCGGCCTCAGTCGCTTTCCCTTAATCATACCTTGACTTATTCCTGCGGATACGGACTCTCCACAACGCCAAGTTGCATCCAAAATCCGAGCTCATCCCAATTGTACCAGTATTCCGCAAGCTGTCCATTTCTCACAACGAAAAGAAATATTTCCGATACATTAATTTCTTTTCCCTCTGCTTCATGACCAAGAAATTCTCCTGAACCGGTTGCTATGAATTCCAGACGAATAGTTACATGTTCGTCAGCACCCACGATATGGGTAGGTTCGAGCGTAATATCAGGAAACGTACTCCAGTACCCTTCAATCAGGTCTAAAAATGAATCGAGCGTCACTTCCTCTCCGGATGTAAAAAATGGATCTGTGAGAATTGCCTCCAGGGCAGTACGATCTTGTTCATTATAGGCCTCAATATACTGCATAGCAAGTTCCTCGTTCTGGGATGCAGCCGTTTCACGATCAGCCTGCTGGCATGATGAAGCAATAAATACCAAGCCAAAAATGAGTGTGTAAATTGTTTTAAAAAGATGTGAGGTAGTTTTTTGTTCTTTCATGGTCTTGTTATTTATGTAAAAGATGTAAGTCGAAGTTCCCGCTTCGACTTACATCTCTGTTCGAATTCAGAATTCGCGACACTTTCAGGAACCTCACTTCGTTCTGCATACTGACAGGTCGCTTATTTTACTTCTAACACCCCCATCATCCCCTGGTCTTCGTGATCCAGGATGTGGCAGTGGAACATCCACTTACCGGGATAGTTGTCGTATCTTACAATAAAGCGGGCCGATTCGAAACCGGGCACATTAACAGTATCCTCCCATTTTCGCTGCGAAACCAATTCACCGTTTCGATCGATGACCTGGAACTGAAAGCCGTGAAGGTGGAACGGGTGGTCCATTCCAACCAGGTTTTGGATGTCCCAGATTTCGGTAGCTCCAAGTTCCGCTGTTTCATCAACGCGCTTCATGTCCATCGTTCTGCTGTTGATCTTACCGTTGGTCATCCTCATGACCCTTGTTTCTGTTGCGTCATCTACATTCAGTTCCGGGATTTCACGAAGGGTTTCCGGTACTTCGAAAGTTTCTTCTAAAGGGGAATCATCCGTATACCGGAGTGTCAGAAGATCATTCGCTTCATCCCAGTTCGAAGGTCGAAACATCGGCATGTAGCGGTCATACGGCAAATCCTGAAGGGTAACCTTGCTTCCCGGATCGTCGGTTCCGTGAACAAGTAGTTCAGCCCTCTCACCATTTGAGAGAATGATTTCATCCACTTCTTTTGGGTGCTCAAACAATCCGCCATCACTCCCGATGTGGGTAAAGGCATGCCCTTCAAGTGCCAGCCGGTAGATCCGGGCTCCGGACGCATTTACAATCCGCCACCGCTGAGTTTCCCCGCTGCGGATGGAAAGCTCCGGCATGATTTCATCATTTGCGAAAAGCACATCTCCCTCACGGCCATTCATATTGTCCACGCGTTCCTGCCGGGAACCGGGCTCAGCAAACTCGATCTCCCCGTCCTCATCAAACCGGTTGTCGGATAGAATTAATAAATGCTCAGTGAGCGAATCAGGAAGCGGATCATTGGGGTCGCGGATGATGATGCCGCCGTACAGTCCCATCCCCACCTGCCAGGCGGTGCGATGGTGCGGATGCGGATGGTACCAGTAGGTTCCAGCCGTTCCTTCATGAATTCTGAAGCTATAGGCGAAAGTTTCGCCCGGTTCAACGGGATGGAACGGGCTTCCGTCCATCACAAAAGGCAGGTGAATGCCGTGCCAGTGTACGGTAGTATCTTCGGGCAGATCGTTTTTAAAGTGAATGATCACACTGTCCCCTTCCGTTGCTTCCAACAGCGGGCCGGGCACACGGCCGTTGTAGGCGTAGACATCGGTTTCTACACCCGGCTTCAGAGAAATTCGCTCTTTGGAAGCCGTCAATTCTACCTCCACAACTCCCGGTTCAGAAGAGAGATTCTCCAAAACAGGATGGCCGGCAATAACTTTTTCTTCAATATCATTGGACTCTGATAATTCAGAACTGCCTATGTCTTGATTGGGTGAATACCCCAAAGTATTGACCATCCAAATCAGCACGGAAAGGATTAACACAGCGGCAGATGCATTTTTGATTGTTATCGGTTGCAATAAATTGAATGTACTGCTACTCCACCGTAACATCCTTCACCACTCCTAAATGCCCTGTGTATTCGGATAGAAACAGGTATCGTCCTGTTTCCATTTCCGTGGTAAAATACGCTGTTTCACCGGCAGGCATAAGGTGCATTCCACCGGCAAACGTATATGGACTTGGTGTTCTCAGCCCGTCTATTTCCGTAAAATTGATCCAGCGTAACACCTCCTCTGCCTGGGTGTTATCATCAACCCGAACTACGTGTACATTGTGGCCAAATCCCTGTTCCGGGTTTTCAACCAAATGGACAGAGAATGTATGTTTACCGGGTTTCAGATCACCCACAATATCCATTTCAAAGTTTGAGAGTGTGATATTGATATCGGCTTCGGGAGCTGCCGCATCTGATTGACTGTCGGTTACTGTCAATTCCCGCAGCATTCCTTCCACGGAGTGCATTTCACCCTCTTCATTCTTATAATAGCACTCAAGGATATGAGTGCCGGGATTAAGATTCAGAGTTACCTGCGTACTCGCACCGGCCGGAACAATTCCGGTTCCTCCCATAAACTCAATTCCCGCAAACCATTCGGGAAGATTTGGCATCAGTTTCTCAAAAACTAATTCCTGTTCCAGACCATCATCCCGCAATGCATACCATACTTCATTGAATGGTATTACAATCTGGCTTGCATAATCATCGAGGCTTTTACCGTCTGGTACTTTTGCCACTAACAGGAAGTGGTCTTCATTGCCATGATTTTCAAACTGGATGGTTGTCCAGCCGGATGGAATTTGGTTAGGGGCCTGGTATGCGTAATCTTCTGCAATAATCGTAATGGAATGATCAGAATGAACCGTATCAGAAGAATGCATTTGTGCCTGGACCGACTGGTATAATAATCCGGATGTGACAACAAAAATCGCGAGTAGTTTAATTTTCTGCAGCATAGTTATCCCTATTTATTTGTTTATTTATCATTAATATTTACCGTAAATACTTATTTGATTTCTCACACTTATTTCATGTATTTCAAAATGAATAAAAAGTAGTAAAATGGCATTTATAAAATTTTATGATTAGTTAAAAACCAATTTCTATTAACTCATAGTCGTTTTAAATAATTGGACAGCAATGCAATAGGCACTTCATCTCATTTCCATGTTGTAATCCTGATTTAGATGGCTCCGGAATACATCCGGAGCTTTACATTAATAATTTATCTGCCAAGAGCCCGGCCGCCGGGCACATTAAACACCTCCAGCATCTTGTTCGAATGTGGATTCGGTATTTCAGAAACCCAGGCGTAACGTCCCGGTTCAAGTTCCACGTGGAAGTATCCGTGGCTGCCTTCGGTCATCGTTTGAACTCCACCAAGAAATGTGGCAGGACCAAGCGAATTAGCGCTGCTACTCGAAACGAGACCGTCCGGATCCATCCAGTTCATCCATTTGCCAACTTCTGCTACACTTGTTCCCGTATCCATTCGGATTAGGTGGACATCGTGGCCGAGCAGGTGATCATATAAGGTCTGATCGTCAAAATTGACCTTAACTATGTGTTCGCCTGCACTGATATGGCGATCAAATTCAATACCATCTGTTGAAATGTTTAACTCGGTAGTGGCGACCGGTTCTTCTGCCACCGAGGATTCGCCAGTTACAGTTAGAAGTTCAATCATACCCAGATATGAATGGAAATCACCCTCTCCATTTTTTACGTAACATTCCACGATATACTCTCCTTCATCAAGATAGACGGTAGTTTCAGTGGAACTCATGCCGCCAATAAAACCCGGCCCGCCACTAGGTGAAACGTCTCCAAACCAGGCTGGAAAGAGTGTTTCTGCATATTTTGTAGGAGCGTCGCCATCGTCCGGCTCTTTCCCTGGAATAATACCATCCATAAACCATTGGAAAGGATTAGTAACATGCTGAATCCAGTAATCAAGTAATTCAGTATTATCAGAAGCAGCACTATCTTTAGCAGCCTGTGGTACACCGGCCATATAAGCAAAGTGTGTCGAATGTGAATCATTAATCAGCCTGAATGTGGTCCATCCCGACGGAATCACATCCGCTGACAATTCAAAGATGTAATCATCACCCTCATGTTTTGCAATTAGTTCAACAACATTATTTGGACTGATTTGGGAAGCCAAACTGGCTTGAGATTGTACTTCATTGTTAGAAATTGATGGATCAGGAGATGTGCTCAAATTTTCACTACAGGCAGCAAAGATAAACATTACTATCAACCCTCCTGTAAATGGCATCATTAATGTTTGATTAAAATATTTTAGAATGTTCATGATTAGCCTTGTTTTGGTTCAGAATTCAGGATTCGACTCAAACATACGGCGGCTCTCTTTGTTCGCTCTGTTTTATATCTTAGATTGTGATCTAAGAGGAATTTTTTTTGTACTATGATTGAGCTTAAAATTCTTGGCCCGGCTGAACTCAGAGGAGAAGATGGAAATCTTGAGCACTCATTTCTTGCGGGGCCAAAACGTCTTGCTTTGCTTACATATCTTATTTTGAACCGCCCCCGTGGTATGCAGCGGAGGGATCGTATTCTACCGTTATTGTGGCCGGAGAAAGGACAAAAGAGTGCCCGGAACTCCCTGAGCAACCTGCTATATCATATCCGAAACACGCTGGGAGATGATATCCTTATTACCAGGGGAACAGAGGAATTGGGGGTTGATACCGCTAAATTAACATGTGATGCTCTTGAATTCGAAAAGCTGATCGAAAAAGGCACCATGCTGAAAGCAGTTGAGCTCTATCGCAGCGACCTGCTTGAAGGATTACATGTACCGGGAGCTTCACCGGATCTTGATCAATGGCTTGAACAAGAGCGTGAAAGGTTTCGGAAACGTTACGGCAGTGCACTGGAAACACTTGCTGAAAAAGATGAAAAACGCGGTAACCTCAAAGAAGCTGCGCGGTGGTGGACGTTAAAAAACCAGGCTTTTCCTTATGATACCCGTGTCGTAAAACGGATGATTGAAGTACACGCAGCATCGGAAAACAGGGCCGAAGCACTTCGAATAGCGAGGCAGCACGGGGAGCTACTGCAGAAGGAACTGGGCATCGACCACCAGGAGACCATGAATGAGCTGACGGAGGGCCTTGACAAAGCTTCCATAAAAATGAGGCATCCGGAGAGCGATCGTGATCATAAAACAGAACGGCTTGATTTTAAATCCGTAGCCATAATGCCTTTTGAAGAGCTTGGCAAACAAGAAGATACATCGAACTTTGCCGGTGGACTCCACAATGATCTTCTTACGAGGCTATCCGGTGTCTCAGCACTAAATATCATTTCACGTACTTCTGTATTACAGTACCGGGAAACAACAAAACCGATACCGCAGATTGCCGAAGAACTCGGTGCCGGAACAATAGTTGAAGGGAGTATCCAGTTCAGAAGCGGCAGAATGAGGTTAAATATACAGCTTATTGATGTTGAAAAAGACAAGCACATCTGGGCTGAAACCTACGACAGGGAGTTTACGGCTGAACATTTTTTTGATATTCAAAGTGAACTGGCATTGAAAATTACGGACAGCCTGAAAGCCCGCCTTACTCCAAGTGAAAAAAAACGCGTTGCTGAATGGGCACCTACGGACGACCTTGAAGCTCATCGGCTCTACACATACGGCCGCAGGCAGCTTGATCAGCGAACCGGTAAAGGAATGAAGCGGGCCGTGGAATATTTCCGGAGCGCTGTTGAACAAGATCCTGATTATGCATTGGCCTGGGTTGGCCTTGCAGATGCACTGGCTCTTCAATACGATTACGGCCATGCAGATAAAGATAAAACACTGCCTCGTGCAGAGGAGGCCATTAACCGGGCGCTTGAACTGGATCCAAACCTTGCTGAAGCATACGCCTCACTCGGATTACTCTATTCAAACCGCCACCAGGGATCAGCAGCTATCCGGGAACTGAAACGTGCCGTGGAACTTCAACCAAGTTACGCCGAAGCCCACAACTGGCTAAGCTGGAATTACCAGCTTTTGGGCCAGCCTGTAAAAGCTCTTGAAAGTGCGAAAAAAGCAGTAAACCTGAACCCTTTATCGCCGGAGGCTCTCAGCAATCTTTCAATATCATACCTTTACAACGGTTATCTTGAAAGAGCCCTGTCTGAATCTTTACGCGGAATTGAAATTCAGCCGGACTGGGATGGTCAGGCGATTCATCATGGTATGGCATTGTTCAATTTGGGAAGATACTCAGAAGCAAAAGCGGTACTTCAAGATCGAAATGTTCCATGGGCCGGTAATGGCCCGCTTGCCACACTTGCGCTTTGCCATAAAATGATAGGAGAGACTAATGAGGCAAAAAAAATAAAAAAAGAGCTTGAAGATAAAGGTGATCTTTTTGCTACGGGCCTGATTGAAGCATCTCTTGGAAATGAAGATAAAGCGCTTAGTCTTTTTGAACAGATAGATTATTGGGATGATTGGGAAACACTTTCCATCCATCATCTGTACACGGATATTTTAGGCCCTCTGAAAAAAGGTCCGCGGTTTAAGGGTATTCTGAAAAGCGTGAATCACAGCAGGGGATTAGAGAATATAGAAGTCAAAAATATTTCGAAACCCGATAAAACAGCCATTGCTGTTCTCCCATTCACCGACTATATGAAGAGGAATAAACTGTCGCCATTTGCCGAGGGAATTCAAAATGACCTGATCACGAAACTGTCGAGGGTTGATGATCTCACAATCATCTCAGGTGACTCAATCAGACGTTTAAGCTTTAAAGAAGTTTCCATTGAGGAAATTGCCCTGAAATTAGGAGTGGGAACAGTGATTAAAGGAGGCATTCAACAAATTGTTGGGCGTATTCGGCTGACTATACAACTGATTGATGCAACCACTGAACAAATACGATGGGCAGAAACCTATGACAGGGAACTCACTGCTGAAAATCTTTTCAACATCCAGAGTGAACTGGCTGAGAAAATTACAGGAAGCCTGCGCGATGAACTGACATCCACTGAAAAGAGCCACGTAGATGAGCGGCCGACTAAGAACCTGGATGCTTATCTTTTATACACACAAGGCAGATCATATCTAAGCCAGAGAACAGAACAGAGTATTTTTAAGTCTCTGAATCTTTTCCGCGATGCGGTAAAGAAAGATCCCGAATATGCCAATGCATGGGCGGGCCTTGCAGAGGCTCTTTTGCTGATCAAATGGTACAACTATTCTTATGACGATGAGTTGAGAGATCCCATGGTAGCAATCCAAAAAGCCCTGGAGTTAAATCCCGAACTGGGAGAAACTTTTTGTTCACTTGGGATATATCATTCATACTATCAGAACGGACCGGAAGCAACCAGGGCACTGGAAAAGTGCATTGAACTACAGCCCGGCTATTCGGAAGCGTATAACTGGCTCGGGTGGCTGAGAATGATCATGGGAGATGCGGCCGGTGGTCTTGAGCCGGCAGAGCGTGCAGCCAGGCTCGATCCGCTTTCACCCTACACCAGGGTGTTTCTCGCTGTAGTATATCTGGCCAATCATAAATACCGGGAAGCCCTGGAAGAATCGATGAGTGCAAGAAAAATCCGGCCTGAATTTGGCCTTTCTCATTTTGTGGAAGGATTGAGTCTTTATCACCTTGAAAAATATACCGAAGCAGAATTTTCCCTCAATGAATCTTTGAAACTTGAAAGCTCAAACGGATCACCCATTAAAAATGAAGCGTATGCAACCTTAGCCCTGGCAAAAGTTGCGAATGGCAAACATCAGGAGGCTCGCAATCTGCTCGAAAAGATAAAAGACAATAAAGACTATTTTTGTGCAGGATTGGTGGAGGCCGCGTTAAATAACTATGAAGAAGCACACAGCCAATTTGGAAAAGTAGAAAAGTTTGGTGCCTTTACCACACCGATGTGCCGCTACTACTTCCCTGATGTACTGGAATCCGTCCGGAAGGATTCACGGTTTGATGCGCTAATTAACAAAATTAATAAGAGCTGGAACATGTAGAGCGGGTCGCTGACCCGCTTCTTATGAACCAAGCAAACAAATGAACTTCGTGAAAGGGGTGGGAGCTCGTTTACCGTCAGCCCTGAGACAAGATAAAATCCGTTGACTGGATCTTTCCCACTCGGCTCAGGCGAGCCGAGCTACGTTGGCTCAATATTCTGATTGCTGCGAAACAGGTTTTCCGGATCCCACTCTTTTTTGATCTCTTTCAGTCTGTCAAAATTTGATCCGTAGGCATCGGGAATACGATTTTGTTCATCCTGACCCATCAGATTTACATACACACCGCCGCTGGCGTGTGGAGACATGGCAATATGAAACTCTTTTGCCCAGTTCATTGGCTCATTATCTGCTTCAGTGTCGGTCCAGCCGGCAAAAATGTGCAGAGTGTACGCCGAGTCGCGGTGCGGAAAGGCGGTCAGTTCCGGGTCAATACGGTTTATGGCTCCGCCCATCGGTTCGAAATAGGCGACTGAGAATGCACCGGGAAGTTTTTTGGTATGCTCCAGCATGGTGTCGATTGCCACATCTGAGATCTCATCCAGATAATGTGCTTTTGAATACCAGCGGTTTCCGCTCGTCATTCCCTCATCAAACATCTTTTGTGCAGCGGTATATGGCATCGGCTGAACCACGTTCAAGATCGGATCGCCAAAATTGAGAAGTGGTGCGAGCTCTGCCTGAGCCGTTTCGGAATCTCCTATATGAGCCATCACCAGCGAGAGAACCGGTTTCCCATGATAGGATTTGGGAAATGCATCGATCGGAGGAGCATTTAAAAAGAAAGCGTAGCAGGCGATCTCCTCCGGAGCGCCCTGCATAAAACCGCGATAAAATCGGAGTACGTCCCCGGCCTGATCGAATGGAAAGACTACCTGTCCGGCCGTAATCTCCGGCCCAACCTCATGAAGGCTGAACTCGAAAGAGGTGACAATTCCGAAGTTACCGCTGCCGCCACGAATCGCCCAGAAGAGATCTTCATAGTGATGTTCACTGGTCAAAATGGATTCACCGGTAGCCGTGATAATCCGGGCCGACAGCAGGTTATCCAGTGCAAGGCCGTGCTTGCGCGAAAGATACCCGGTTCCGCCGCCAAGTGTGTAGCCGGCAACGCCAACAGTTGAAACCGTAGCCCCGGTAGTTGCCAGTCCGTGCTTCTGCGCCGCTTCATCAAATGCGCCCCATCGCACCCCGGGCCCCACTATGGCGGTCTTTTCAGCCGAATCAATTTCGATAGAATTCATCCCGGAAAGATCGATCACCAGTCCGCCATCGCAGATCGATTTCCCCGCATAATCGTGGCCGCCGCTTCTGACAGAAAACTCCAGTTCATGCTCTTTCACAAACCGGATACACCGTGCCACATCATCACTATTTTTACATAGGGCAACAGCGGCTGGATATTTATCAAAAAAACCGTTCCACCCGATTCTCAGTTTTTGGTAACCGGAATCTCCTTGTTTGGTAATGGTTCCGTTAAGTTCTTTTCCGAGGGTTTCGAATTGAAATTTGTCCATTCTAAAGAAAGATTTATGTACAGGTTTTAAGACTTATATTAAATACAATAAAAAAACCTGATCATGCAAAAAACTGCTCAGGTGAAGATACAAATTGGGAACATACTGTAACTATAACAGATACGATACCCCTCCAAGCCCAAAATTACTTACGGAGTTATCGCTATCTCTGTTCTCTCGTGCTTCCACCTATCCGGCAGGTTCAGGATCAATATTGAACTCTCCCGATCGTAAAACCAGGCCGTTTCCTGTTCATCAACTTCGTGTGATTCAGTCATCAATTCACCATTTAGCTCCACAGATTCAGGATAAGATGTGTGCATGAA
Organism: Rhodohalobacter sp. SW132; assembly: GCF_003390325.1. Lineage (NCBI taxonomy): Bacteria > Pseudomonadati > Balneolota > Balneolia > Balneolales > Balneolaceae > Rhodohalobacter > Rhodohalobacter sp. SW132. The sequence continues at coordinate 138,669 of NZ_QUOK01000005.1, forward strand.
ACGGAGTTCGTACGACCTGTATTCGTTCATTCCGCTGTATTCACGCTGCACGGCACCAATCGTCAATCGAAGCTGCCCCGCAACTTCGTTATACCGGAACATGGTTCTCGCTGCAATTGCTCTTCGATAATCTCTTGTAAATCCATCATCTTCTGTTAGCCGAAATGTCCCCGCATTACCGGTGTATATTTCCACCTGCAAATGATCGTTGTTGCCGTCCCGAATCGGTCCCCCTTCTGGCCGGTACGAAATTATTGATCCGGCTTTAACAAATAAAGGAATATGGCGCAATGGAGCCTCAACCACCCATGATTGACCCGCCCGGTATTCTCTGCCGGAGTAATAATCATACCAAAATCCATCATCCGGAAAATAAACGCTCCGTTCTCTAACTCCCGGATCGCTAACCGGTGCAACAAGAAATGCATCTCCAAAACGGAATTGTCCCGGGTAATCCCGAAATCCACCAATCAAACTGTTTCTTGTCTGCCTTGTGATATGGGCATGTGTGTAAATGTATGGAAAAAGCCTGGAACGCAGATCGGTACTCTCCCGAATCATCTCTATTTCTGATTCAGTAAACGAGTCGTGCGAAAAATCATCAACCAAAAAATGCATGGAAGGCAAAAAAGCTGACAACTGTATGGTTCTCAGAAAAAGCTCTTCATCAGCCCTGCCCTTCAGCGAAACCGGGTATGAAATAAATGGGGTATTGTAACTGCTAAGAGTTGGATCCGAAACAGATTCAAGAAGTTGACTCAGGCCTCCAGGCGAATAATATCCATTTTGATCGATTTCAGGAGCTGAATCCCAGCTAAATGTTGTCGGCTTGCTAACCGGGGCTGGATATTGCAGGTGATGCGAATCATTTACGACAAAGTGATGGCGTAGATAGAGATTACGCTCTCTTTCAGGGTTCGCAGACTGTTCGAGCTCATGTAATGTACTCAGATCGGAAAGTTCGACCGGTCCGTCTAAAAGTAAATACTGATACCCTCGATTGAATATCTCCGAAAGTCCGCCATTGCTGGCATTGGTTGGAAACTCATCAGAAGAAAGTTTTTTTCCATAAACAACTTCATCCCAATTCTGCCTGATCGATGAGAGATCTGAATTAAAGTCATGATTCTGAAACCAGGCCGCATCCGGAAGCGTTGTCGAAGTGCCCAAATGGGTATTCACTGCATCTGGTGTAAAATCCATTCCCGCATATCCAGTCATAAAACCAAAGTACCAGTCAGGCGGAAGCATCACCGTCTGTTCGCGAAACAAATCGGCACTGTTTATTTCAGGTGAGATAGATGGCGGAAGTCCTGTTCCAGTGGGTTTTACGTAATCACTGTGAGATAGGTGAATTTTATGAACCTGTAGTCCTTCCAGGTCGCGGGGATGCAAACGAATTTCATACAACCCGGGATTTGAAAAGTTTAGGTCGCTGCTGCTATTTCCATCTCTGCGGGGGATCCATTGTAAACGTACTTCATCTTGTGGTAAGGAAACAGTAAATCGATCAACCAAAAAGTTATCAGGGCCCGTAATTGTGATATCGGGTCCTCCCCCCTGATCCTGCAATGTACCATAACCCGTGGCAAGAATATGCAATGAGTAATTCCCGGGATTGGTTACATAAACTGAAAATCTCAGACTCTGTGCACTGTCAGGCTCTTCAGGTTGATAAATCAGCCCCCTGCTGTTGACATGAAACTGTTCCTGCCAGTTCAGGTACTGTGATCCGGATTCAGGTACAATAGATATAATTCCATCCACCTCATAAAAATCAGCCTGCGGGTATGGCGAGCAGGAACTGAGCAAAGAGATTAGCAGGAAGGCTAATAAATAATGAAGCGAACTGACTAAAATTCTCATTTTTGATATGTAGACGAACAACTGCTGGTCGCCGATAGAATATCACAATCTTAGTGAAACTGCAACGATCCAGAAGAGATGCAGATCTGTTGGAGATTTGCAGATCAACCCCTGAAAGCCCAATTAAAAGATATCAGTTCGTTTGAAAGACTTAAAGTCTATGAATTAGATTTATTAACCTGCTTTTTAAAATCTTTAGAAATTTTGAGAGTAGGGACATATTGTTCCGGCACAATAACTTCTTCATTGGTTTTTGGATTTCGCGCCACTCGCTGTGCTCTTTTAACCACCTTAAAACTACCAAAACCCCGAAGTTCTATAGTTTCGCCGCGTTTCATTGCATCAATTACGGTGTCAATAAATCCATTTACAACCGCTTCAGTCTCAACTTTAGTGAGCCCTGTGGACGATGATATTACGTCAACGATGTCTGCCTTTGTCATAACATGTTTGTTTTTCTTCTTGTTAATCCATTTAGTTCTTTCTGCGATAATCAGTTAAGAACTTTATTGTGATCGTTTGATAAAAAAAGAACTTTCCGAAGCAAATCGTTCATTCGTTTGCCATTTTTATTAAAAAGTAACTCATATTATTTATACATTCGAGGCTGAAGAAACCGTAACCTTATATTTTATTGATGGACATCTTCGACGACGTTATCTCTTGGCTATTAGATCTGATCTGGAACACACCTGAAGCTCTCCCTTTTATGGTGGTTGTTCTGCTCTCCTTTGGTATTTTCATTACAATCCGACTCGGTTTTATTCAAATCACTCGCTTCAGCCACGGTTTGAAAGTGGTTAGCGGGCATTACGACGATCCGAATGATGAAGGTGACATAAACCACTTCCAGGCGCTCAGTACAGCGTTGTCAGCTACGGTGGGTATCGGTAATATTGCTGGTGTTGCACTCGCTATCCATTTTGGAGGACCCGGTGCACTTTTCTGGATGTGGATAACCGCTATTTTGGGTATGGCAATTAAATTTACAGAGGTTACCCTTGCCCAGGAATACCGTGTAACCAACCCCGATGGTACCGTATCCGGTGGTCCGATGTACTATATTGAAAAAGGATTGGGCCCAAACTGGAAATGGCTGGCGGTCGCATTTTCTATAGCGGCTGCAATTTGTGCATTTCTCACTGGAAACGCCGTTCAGGCTAATACGGTAGCGGATGTAATGCATAGCGATTTTGAAATTCCCCGCGCTCTCACCGGCTTTATCACTGCAGGTCTTGTCGGAGCAGTTATTCTGGGGGGAATTAAGCGAATCGGGTATGTTACCTCGCGCCTCGTTCCATTTATGGCTACGCTCTACGTGCTGGCCGGATTGATTATCCTGATTCTGAATTACAATCTTGTCATCCCTTCATTTGTAGAAATTGTAACAAGTGCCTTTAATCCCCAGGCCGGAATTCTGGGTGTGGGATCCGGTGCTTTTATCTTCACCCTGAGTTACGGTGTCCAGCGCGGTCTTTTTTCAAATGAAGCCGGCCAGGGTTCAGCCCCCATTGCACACTCCGCAGCAAAAACCGATCAGCCTGTCCGTGAAGGCGTTGTAGCGCTTCTGGAACCATTTATTGACACACTGGTAGTGTGTACCATTACAGGTCTTGTTATCGTAACTACGGGCGCCTGGGATATGCATCACACCGCAACAGTGAACCCGTCAGATGCTTCCATTGAATATGTGATGCTCGATGGAGAATCTCCCGCTACTCTTTATTTTGAAGACGGCGTGCCCGTAAACGGTGAAATGATCCGTTATTCTGCCCCTGTGGATACTATGTATACCAACCGCGACCAGACAGAACTCTTTAACGGACGCATTGAAAATGTTGGAACTTCTCCCGTTGCTTTTGATGAAAGTGACCAGATCCTCACACAAATTTTTGGCGGAGTTGTTGAAAACGGGGCTCCGCTAACTGCCCGGGCTTTTGAGATCGGCCTTGCACCACTTGCCGGTGGCGGGGGATTCATCGTAACCATTGCAGTTCTCCTTTTCGCGGTTTCTACCTCCATCAGCTGGAGCTACTATGGCGACAGGGCTGCTCAATATCTATTCGGATTTAAATCCATCTTATGGTACAGACTGGCATTTGTGGGAATGCACTTTGTAGGTGCGATAACGGCACTTACCACAATATGGGCGTTTGGTGATGTGATGCTTGGATTGATGGCATTTTTCAACATCATTGCACTTTTTGCACTCTCAGGTGTAATTGTGAAAATTACCCGTAAGTATTTCGAAAACACGGAAATTTAAAACCATAAGTCCGTTCATAATATGTATACCAAGGAAAATGTAACCGTTCTTGATCATCCCGTGGTGGCGCGCGATCTGTCGATCCTGAGAAATCAGGATACAGACATTGTTGAATTTCGAACGGCAATGGCAAGAATTGCGACTATTCTTGCCTACACTTCCCTGAAGGAACTCCCTCTGCGTGAAACATCCATTCAAACGCCTATCACAGAAACAAAAGGGTATCATATCGATACTGATGTGATTGTTGTTCCCATTCTGAGGGCAGGTCTTACACTGGTAGATGCAATTATGAATTTTATTCCGGATGCAAAAGTTGGGCATTTAGGGATGTACAGAGACGAAATCACCCACGAACCCGTTGACTATTATTCAAACCTGCCGGATGGGATTTCTGAAGGTTTGGTACTGCTGGTAGATCCGATGTTAGCCACCGGCGGAAGCGCAGATGATGCCATCGGATATCTCAAAAAACAGGGAGCTAAAAAAATCCGGTTTACATCTTTGATCAGCGCCCCTGAAGGTTTAAAACGAATCACCGAAAAATATCCCGATGTTTCTATCATCACCGCTGCAGTGGATGAAAAACTTAATGAAGACGCATTTATCGTCCCCGGGCTCGGGGATGCGGGAGACCGGTATTTTGGCACTTCGTAGCCTTGTTCCCATCTTCGCCATCGCCTTTTTCACATTCACGGCTTGTGGTGAACTTTCCGATTTTGATACACGCCAGGTGCAATCTTCCCTTAATGATTCACTTACAACCACTACCGAGAGCTGGGATGTTGAGATGATACTAATGAACAACGGCCGGGCCAGAATTTTAATTGAAGGCTCTCATGCCATCAGCTACCAGATGCCGGAACGTAAAGAGACTCATATTCGCGGGCCCGTTTACGTTCAGTTATACGACTCAACCGGTGCCGTAGAAACCGAAGCATGGAGCAAACGGGCGGTTTACTACGATGCTAAAAGTGAATTTGAACTTTTCGACTCCGTTCGGGTCAACACCGCGGCAGACAGACAACTCTATTCAGATTTCCTGCTATGGTCTGAACGCACGGATCGTATCAGTTCACCCGATTTTGTAATTATCGTCACTCCATCAGACAGTATATCCGGCCGTGGTTTTGAAAGTGGGACAGACCTTTCTGATTATATCATCGATGAACCAAGAGGACACTTTATTGTTGATTAAACCGAAAAAACTTCTGCTTCGTACGGGTCTTACAGCTCTGCTCTGTTTCTCGTTTACCGGATTTATCCAGCAGGTTTCAGCACAAAGCCAGGTTTTTATTGAAAATGCGAACCGTGCTGAAGGTACCATAGTCGACGGTGAAAATGTACGAAAACTGATTGGAAATGTAATCTTACGCACCGAAGATATGCGGATGGAAGCCGATAGCGCCTACCAGTTCATCAACCGAAACCTGATACACGCATTCAATATTCAGATTGAAACAGATGAAGATATTATCTGGGCAGATACGCTTTATCACGATACATTTACTGATTTCAGCCAGTTCAGAGGCCGCGTTATTATCGAATCCCCTGCAAATACAGTTTTTAGTGAAGCCATAAACCTGATTTCTCCGCTCGACCTTGCCGTTTTTCTTTCTCCTGTTCGATTTGAAGATGAACGCGGTGTGCTGCTTGCCGAATCGGGGCTCTATTTTCAGCGGCCGGACAGTGCCATTTTTCACGGAGATGTTCAGCTTGCCGACACAACCCAGTATCTGGAGGCTGACTCGCTCTTTATGAACCGCTCTAAAGATCTGTACGAACTGCATGGACGCGTTTTTGCTGATGATTATGAGGAAAAAGTCACCTTCGAGGGAAACTACCTTTTCGCAGATTCGTTAGGGTATCGCCTGCTTACCGGCGATGACGCCTGGATGATGGAGATAAGTGAATCGGAGACGGATACAACTCACCTAATCGCCAAAAAAATTGAGCTGACCGAAACGGATACACTCTCCATGATGGATGCCTATCAGCAGGTACGGATCTGGTCAACAAAATTTTCGGCTATCGCTGATACGGCCAACTACCGGGACGAAGAAGAGATGTTTATTCTGAGGGGAAATCCCATCCTCTGGCAAAAAAATATTCAGCTCACCGGTCCATACATCGAAGCCACGCTTGAAAATGAGGATATTCGTTTTTTAAAATCCTTTCCAAGGCCAATAGTCGTGCAGGAAGATTCAGCAACCGGACGCCTCAACCAGATGACCGGTGACACTCTGCACGCCTATTTTGATGAAGGTGAACTTGAGCGGCTCATCGTTTTTGATAACTCCGAAATCATTTTTCATCAGAAAGATGAAGACGATGAACCTGATGGGCTCATGGAGCTGATCGCTGTTGGTTCATCCACGATGATTTTTCTGAATGGTGAGTTTGATAATTTTAAGGCAGAGCGAAATATCGATGGTTCTTATATTCCCGAAGGTCCGCAGGTATCTGAACGGCGGCTAGAAAATTTCCAATGGAGCCCCGAACGTAAACCAGATCGTCCCGCTATTCGCATTCCCCGGCTGAACGCCATTCTGGATATCCGGCCGTTTGAACTGCCTCCCCGATACGTGCGATACCTCGAGGATCAGGAAGAAATTGTTGAAGAGTAGGGAAAAGTGAAAGGTGAAAAGTGAAATGAGTCTCTTCCTGCAGAAGCGCCCTCACCGGATGAGGCATCCATGAATATTCTTTGAACCTTTCATGACTCGGTTTTTATAAAAAACTCATCCGATGAATCTACAATATCATTTCACTTACAACTCTCTGAAAATAAATTAATCAGACAGCAAAGATCTGGCTTTCATCCCGAAACGCTTTAAACTCCAGGGCATTTCCGCTGGGATCGAGGAAAAACATGGTCGCCTGTTCACCAGGCTCTCCCTCAAAGCGGATGTACGGGGCAATCACGAACTCGGTGTTGTGTTCAATCAACCGTTCAACCAGTTTGTGCCACTCATCCCACTCCAGGATCACACCAAAATGCTTTGCCGGAACCTCGTGGCCGTCCACCTCATTTTTGGCCGACTTTCCTGCATCATCCGGACTCACGTGCGCAACCACCTGGTGACCAAAAAAGTTAAAGTCGATCCACTTATCAGAACTTCGGCCGGTTTCACAGCCAAGCACATCCCTGTAAAAAATCAGGGTATCTTTCAATTCTTTAACAGGAAACGCAAGATGAAACCGGGGAATCTTTTTCTCTTTGCTCATCGTTTAAAATTTTGATGGTATAAATTTTTGTGTGAAGAAAAGATAGTAAATATGTCTGCTTCCGCAATGTAAAAAAGTGTCTGGCACAGGCCAGAGAGATCAGAGTCAGGGCAATGACGAAGAAGTGGCTCCCCACGTGCCCGGAGTTCAACCACCATCATTTTCCTCAGCCAACACACAGCAAGAACCCACCTCTGAGCAGACGCTGCCCCGTGAAGGATGCCTTTGGCAGACGCTTTCTGCTCTGTCTCCTCCGAGGAGGAGAAGGAAAATCACCCGCTGTATTTCTTATCCGTTCTTAGTTTAAAGCTTTTCCGATGGTGTTCGGTATATCCATACTCTTCCAGCCCGGTGAAATGTTCTTTTGTTGGATACCCCACGTTTCGATTCCATCCGTAATACGGATATTTTTCATGGAGATTAACCATCAGTTCATCGCGGTATACTTTTGCCAGAATCGAGGCTGCCGCTATGGATGCTGATCGGTCATCTCCCTTTACCAGACAGGCGTGCGGAAGCAGAGTTACAGGCGCTTTATTCCCATCAACAAGCAGGTAATCGGGATCGGCACCAACGGCTTCACTGCACTTGGTCATCGCATGAAGCGACGCGTGTAAAATGTTCAGTTGGTCAATTTCTTGCGGAGAGCATGCCTGTATGGTCCAAAATCCGGCCTCCTTTTTAATAGAATCAGATAGTTTTTCCCGGTTGATTTTTTTGATCGTCTTACTATCCTTAAGCAACTCATTTACTTCAGATTCAGGATTCAGAATTACGCCGGCGGCCACTACCGGACCACAGAGGCAGCCTCTGCCCACCTCATCAAGCCCCATCACGCGGCTGTACCCTTCACTCCAAAGCTGTTTCTCAAATTGATATCGGTCGGTTTTCTGCACGTTTACATTTGGTTTCAAATAAAAATCTTTACGTCAGCCAAAAGGTAAGAAAAGTTAGCAAGGAGATATGGTATTTCTGTTCTCGCATCCCCATGCTAAACACTTCCCCCTTTATCAACATCGATACCGGTTCTGGCTCCGAACCCTGAGAAATACCATATCTAAGGGTTCCACGCTTCGACACTACGGAGATATGGTATTTCTGTCCACACATCCCCATGCTGAACACATTCCCCATCTTCAACTTCGATATCGGTTCTGGCTCCAAATCCTGAGAAATACCATATCTAAGAATTCCACGCTTCGGCACTACCGAGATATGGTATTTCTGTTCACATATCCCTGTGCAAAACATGGTCCCCTTCATCGGTTTCGATACCGATTCCTGCTCCGGGTCTTGAGAAATACCATATCTGAAATGCAATGATTGTTGTGTTTTAATAGTTATACCATCAAACCGAAAACTCAACCGGCTATTTTATGCACTTTCGATATCAGCAGTGGGATGAACGTTTTAACCGGCAGGCGGGAAAATCTCCGTTTGATACGCTCTGGGATCTGTTCCAGGAGCTTCTTACAATTTCCGGCGGAGATGTATCCCAGGCGATGCGATGGCTGAACGATATCGACAAGGAGTATGGTGTCACAGATCAGTTTGAGGAAGGCTATGGAATCGGTGATTTTATTGAGGAGATGCAAGATCGCGGATACATCCGGTTTGATGAGGAGGAGTCGATTATGGTTCCCACATCAAAAACGGATCGTAGTATTCGTGAGAAATCACTTCATGAAATCTTTCGTCAGCTAAAAAAAGGCGGAAAAGGGGAGCATAAAACACCGCATACAGGACGTGGTCTGGAGCGTCAGCCCGAAACCCGCAACTGGGCACCCGGCGATGACATCGGCCATATTGACAGCGTTGGCACGCTTATGAATATGTTGCAGCACAGCTCACTGGATCAGTTTCAGCTGCGTGAGTCGGATCTCGAAGTGTATGATACCGATCATCACACCTCCGCCTCAACAGTATTGCTAATCGACCTGAGCCACTCCATGATTTTGTATGGCGAGGACCGCATCACACCGGCAAAAAAAGTGGCAATGGCCCTCTCCGAGATGATCATGCGTAATTTTTCCAGCGACTCGCTCGACATTGTCGCATTCGGAAATGAAGCCTGGGAAATTGCCGTAAAAGATCTTCCCTATCTTAAAGTTGGACCCTATCACACCAATACGCTCCAGGCGCTTCGTGTTGCCCGCAGTATTCTGCAGCGGAAAAAGTTTTCCAACAAACAGATTTTTATGATTACGGATGGAAAACCATCCTGTATGATCGAGAACGGCCGCTTGTATAAAAACAGCTTTGGTCTTGATCGTAAAATTGTCAATAAGGTTCTGGATGAAGCTGTGGTTTGCCGGCGTAAACAGATTGACATCACAACGTTTATGATTGCCCGGGATCCTTACCTGCAAAATTTTGTGCGTGAACTCACCGATGCAAACAAAGGCCGTGCGTACTATTCTTCACTCAATGAGCTTGGCGGCTACATCTTTGAAGATTACATCCGAAACAGGCGGAAAAATGTGAGATGAGTCAAAATGGGTACGCCCGAAGGTCTCCCAGCTCCGTAACGATGTAGATTTCCCGGTTTGAGAAATCGATATCAAATATCGGTTTTAACTCTATCTCCTGATCAGAATCGAGCCGATAGGTGTGAGTTAATTCTCCCTCTCCATTGAACCGGTAAATCTGAATCATTTCATGTTCGGACGCAAGAAATAGGTCCCCATCCGGCCCCATTACACCGGCATTAAAGTAATCCAGCCCGATTCTCGAACGGATATCAGCCCGCTGCATCCGCTCCATCGTTTGAAAAAAGTGATCTGTCATTTTCTCGAATTCTGGAATCTTTGAAAGATCCGTTTCCCACAGTTTTTCTCCGTTCATTCGGTATTGCGCTATCCTGGGAAGCGAAGCGTAGACAAGCTTCAGCTGATCCGGATTTGACGGATTACTCACCGGAAAAACATTTGCGCGGTAAAATCCGGGGATCTCACCGTTCAGGATATCATTCCGAATTTCCTCGTTATCCAGCGTAAATGCTGAACCTTCCGGAATTTCCCCAACATCAGCTTTGAATTCACCCGACCAGTCATACAGGCGATAGACAGATTCAGCAGACGCTCCGGCTTGAACCGGTGAGAGCAACACCTCATCATCAGCGGTGATGTGCGGCTGATTTGTCAGAGTCGGCACGATAATTTGAGATGTTGTAACCGGTGGCGACGGAACCGATGGAATGTAGCCGATCTCGCCATAATTGAACACAGAGTCGTATTCACCATCCTTCAAATAACGATGGATTAAGAATTGACCCGTATCCACAATGTAGAGGTAGTTTTCGGTCAAATGAATATGGCTGACCCATTGAATTTCTCCCGGACCGCGTCCCACCCTTCCGAATTCTCTCACGATTTCACCTGCGGGATTCAACATCAATACGCTGCCATTTGCTGCATCATACACAAACAGATTTGAAGAGTTATCAAACCTGATAAAATTAGGAACCGTGATCAGATTCTCCTCGTGGCTGATAAAAGTCCGGTACTCATCCAGAGTCACAATATCCGGACCTAATTCTTCTGTTTCTTCGGAAGTACATCCTGTCCAAAAAACAAAGCTCAATGCGAGTAAAATTGATGGAAATAAACATCGAATTACAGTCCACTCCGAAAAGATCACCTGACATAGCCTACTCATTCCCGGCTCTCTGTTCCGGGCTCGGCGGTAATGCCGGAGGTGAAGAAACTTCAAAATGGTGACTTGCCCGTATTGTCTCCAGTTTCTCTTCCAGCAACTTGTGCTCATGAACAATATTTGCATAATAGCGCTCCGCCTCCTCTCTCTGTTCTGTGAGTGACAAACTCATATATTCCTCGATAACAGTCGCTATCCCATCTGTAAGCGCCCCGATTTTAGATTTTACCATCTCCTCATATTTCGGAGATTCTTCGTCAATCGATATATATCTGAATCGAAAAAGACGATGCTCTCTCATTACGCCCTGAACATCCAGCACAATTCCAAAGTATGCGTTTTTATGAACCCTGAGCGCGATCGTTCGATTTGGGAGATCCTCAAACTCAGTCAGCTGTTCACTCAGCTTTGAGATGTGAATCTCTTCATTATTAAGCAGAATATTTTCTGAATCTGAAATTTCAATCCCGATCACTTTACCATAATTCTGCAGCGCGGATATGTCCGTTCCGAAGAGCATCGCAGCAGATAACAAAAGCGGCAGGGCACTGCTCATTTTCAAAACCGATCGCTGAAATGATGTTTGCCGATTCATCATCAGCATTCTCTTTTTGATTTGGGAGTAATTGAAAGAACTGGCCAGGTGCGCCGGCTGCTGACCTACAAGTGTCTTCAGCAGCATTTTCTGGTATGATTTCACCCGGTCAGTCTTCTGCAAAACCGCCCGGTCTGCCAGGAATTCGTGATTAAGCTGTAACGACCGTTTGAAATACCTATAGAGCGGATTGAACCAGAATAATGATTTCAGGATCTCTATCAATAAAATATCCCAGCTATGGCGTTGCCGGATATGAGCGTTTTCGTGAATCAGGACTTCCCGGCTTATCTTACCGCTATTATATTCACGCTCATTCAGAAAAATGTAACCCAGGAAACTAAAAGGTGCCGTCTGCTCTTTCAGCAGCACTACGGTGGAATCTTTGTAGTAGAACCGGGCGTGACGCCGCACTTTATGGAGTATTGATTCCACTTTGCAGGTGAGTCGAATCAGCAGAAGAAGAGTGACAAATACGTACATTGAAACTCCAGCTTTGATCATCATAGATGTGGAGATCAAACCACTTTCAGTTCCGGATACCGCCACAGTCTCTTCATCCCCGGACAGTTCAACCGCCTGAAGATTCTGCGCGCCGGATGATTCCGATGCACCCAAAGATAAAATCTGATCCACAATTCCAACCGGCAGCAACGGGATGATCAGCGAAAAAAGCAGGGAGAAGAGCAGATATCCGCGATTAAAACGCGGCATGTTCTCCTTCTCGAGGTAGAGATGATAAACCGCGAAAAGAAGCGCCAGGCAGAGAGTTGATTTGAAGAGGTAGAATATCATGACTGACGTTTTTCCAGTTCCTTGTTTACAATTTCTCTGAGTTCTTCCAGCTCCGAATCGGTCAGATCCGTTTCCGAAGCAAAAAAGGAGGCAAACTGCGACGGGGAATCATCGAAAAACTTTCGGATCAGGCCATTCAGATGTTTCGAAAAGTAGACGCTTTTCTTTACCAGCGGGAAGTACAGTCGCGATCGTCCCATCTGCTCATAATCTACAAAACCTTTATCCTGCATCCGTTTCAACAGGGTTGCGACCGTCGTGGTGGCTGGTTTCGGCTCAGGATAACACTCCAGGAGATCTTTCATAAATGCTTTTTGAAGCTTCCAGAGGTGCTGCATCAATTCTTCTTCTGTTTTGGATAGTTTCATATTTCTACAACATTAGAGTGTTTTCTACGAATGTAGAGTAATTGAATTAAAAAGTAAAATAAATTTCTCGATTCTGTGGTCTTTTACTGGATGTTGGTTCATGAGGTTTTATCTTTTGTCCCGCTTCTGGTCCTGTGGTGTCTTCCATATTGGTTCGGAATTATAAGCTCCGTCAGTGACAAATAAGTGCTTATTGCGAAGACGGAAGATCGCGGATCGGGATCCGCTATGACGTTTTAAAGGAAAGTGTATTTTTTACAACTTCCAGTCTTCTCGGTTCGGGGGTCTGGGTTGAGGTTTGAAATGAGGGAGTATTTATTCAACTTCTGGTCTTCTCGGTTCGGCGAACCGAGGTACGATTCACTGAGTGGCAGCAAAATCGGGATTAAATTTGCCCCATGTTGAATCGCTGGCAAATGTGCGGCCCATCGCCTGGAACTGGCGTACGAATCGCCGTTTATTTACACGGGGTGCAAACTGTGCGTACTCTATCATAAAAACCCTTCGCGTTTCCGGATCGTAATAGGTGAAATGGACAAACGGTCCGCCCATAAAATCATTTGTCATTCGCCATATGCCCATTGTTTCATAACCAGTGAGCCGACTTCCTGTACTGAATTCCTGAGTTTTTACCGCCTCCCTGTAGTCCGTTTCCACGTAAGAACTATCCCGCTCTCCCTGCACCAAAAATTGCATCAAAGAATCCCTGGTGCTGTTAATCCATTCCGGATTGATAAAATCACCATGCTCCACATTATCTTTCCACCAGGCCCACATCCACCGGTTGTTGTCGGGCAGATATCGGCGAAACATTACCGATTGTGTGGAGTCGAACAGCTGAACGTAATCGTGCTGCATCCGCACGCTCCATCCGTGATTTTCCCAGAGTGAATCGGCCAGTGCAACCTGTTCACCTCTTCTATAGATTTCTCCTGTCCGATAGTTGATCTCCCTCTCTTCCAGATGTGAGAGCAGTTCATCGCTGCTGTTCCTGATTTTTTCGGCAAGACGTTCATCGGATGTGGAGGTCAAAACCAGGGTCCACTGTTCTCTCGCCCACCGATCCTGCAGAGGAAAGGCAAAGCTCTCACCCAGTTCCACTCGCTGCCGGACTTCGGATCCGAGCATCCCACCCACAAGCTGTGATGTATTTGTCTGCTCATTCAGCGGTGCTGCAATAATTATATTTCTGAACCTTTTCAGTTCATCCAGTTCCTGGTTGCTTTCAAAATCTCTGAAGATAAGCGTATAGGCGGGTTCCCAGGGTTGAGGTACAGTCTGTATGTACCGCCCAAATGTTTCGCGAATGGCGTCAGCCGTTTCACTTTCCCACTGGCTGGAATCCATCACCACAATCACTTCATCAACCGGTCCGATCGCTTTTTTTCGATAGTCTCCGCTGCAGGCAGAAGCAAAAAGTATCAAAAGTAATGTATATGAACAGAATTGAATATAATTTGTCATACGTTTAATCTCTACAATTATAGAATAACTTCTACAAATGTAGAGATAAGAATTTAAAAAAGCGAAATTCTTTTTCACTTCATCTCAACCCCATACCAAACCACAGTCTCCTACACCGTCTCACTATCACATTCACGAGTATAGTAGTAATCTCCGCGGATATGATTAATAATTCTGCTTTATTTCCCGCTACTTCTCATCTCGATTTATAAATTCTACTCTGTGTTTAACTATACGCTCGATACCTCGCGGTATATCTCTCTCAAGTTCATAGAAGTAGCCGTTTTTAATTTTTTTCAATGGTTTGCTCATCACGCTTCTCGACGTTCTTCTGCCTTCCTTTTCAAACCGGGCCAGAAGCTGTCCCTCCGGACTGATAACCCGCCACTGATAGGTGGAAGTCACTGTCTGTGATGGTCGCCACCCACAGGCGATCCTCGTCATCCAGCTCCATGGTATGAACTGCAGGCCAGGTTTCGGGCATTTCATATTGTGCGAGAGACCGTTCCCGAAATCTGCTAAGTTCAAAAATATTCATATCCAGTTCACTCTTTGTGACTGACTCATACCATACTTCTTCAAATTCCCCTTCACTGTCATAAATCCTGATCAGGAAATCGTCGGTCCAGTTTGTGTAGAAACGCCCATCTCTTGAAAAGGAAACCAGTGAACTCCGAGTAAACGGCATGGGAAAAGGGAGTTCAAGTCGATCTGTTTCAATCGGGAAATAGAAAGGAAACCGATCCACAACAAGAAGAGGAGCTGAAACTATTTCTCCATTTTTTGATAACGGGTAGAAGGCTTCGAGTGGATCTCCTTCCTGTCTGTATGCTGAAAAATGCTGTTTATGAAGGATGTATTGATTCGTATGTGTAGCGATCAAATTGCGGCCTCTCATTACGCCATGAGAGTATCTCCCGAATTATTAAAATTGCCTTGCAAAAGCATATCCCTGATGTGAGAAAATTCCTGAGTGGAAAATTGACCCATTTTTTGAAGCCTGCCATCGAAAATGTACAGCGTATCTTGCACTATCTGCATGGATGAAATTGCCTCATACTCTCCAGGCCCTCTTCCTTCACGGATAAATTTGTCAATAAATTCTCCGTCACCATCAAATACATATACGCCAACCGTTCCGGGTATCGTGGCTGCAATAAAAACCCTGTCATTTTCATCTACAGCCATTTCGCTTATATACCCCCTCATAAACACCTCATCATTACTTTCAAATACCGTTTCACGAATTAACTCAACCGTATCGGGCAGAGCTCCTTCGGCGGCTGCAATGAGCGTCAGGTTTTCGATATCCTTTAGATGTTCAGGGAGTTCAGGTGATGCAGAACTCTCTTGTTTCTCACTACAGCCAATCAGAATCACAAATATCAGGAAAACTGAAAGTTGTATGAATTTTTGTGTATTCATAACCTGAAAACCTGAGTTCGATTCTTAAATTTATCCTATATCAACAAAAACAGTCCAAAAAGGGCGTTCGTTAAGTTAATTCGTCAACAATTATGTCATGCCGGACTCCGATCCGGCATCTCCTGCCTTGTTAAGGACTGGAGATCACGCATCGAGTGCGAGATGACACCCTTTTTGGACTGTTTTTGACATTTTTAAATCGAACTCAGGTTGAAAGATTACCTGGCTATGAATCCTCTACCTCAATACTGTATCTCACCACCTGCTGCAAACCGGTATCAGGATCTGTTTCACGTGTGAAGAGGTAATCATCCCGAATAGTGGCTATCGCCGTTCCATTTGGCAGTTCAAACCGGGCCCTTAAATCACCCGACTCTTCCAGGACCCACCATTCGTTTATTTCTTTATCCTTTGCATAAACCGAAATCCAGATGCGGCCAGTGTTGTCGGTATACATTTGTTGCAGTGCCGGCCAGGTATTGGGTAGCTGCATGGATTGAACTGCATCCTGAAGTTGTTCATGATTGTCAACGCTGTTTAGAGCATCATTCCGGGTTAAATTTCGCTTTTCGAATGGATAATAAACTGCGGACTGATACTCACCCGCTGAGCTAAAAGTTTGGATCAAAAATTCTGAAGAATCAGCCAGATAAATCATGTCATTGTCTGACATTGTCATGATTTGCCTGTTTGCAAAAGGCGGGGGAATAGTGAACCATTCAGTAACAATGTGTTCCGGTTCAGAAATTTCAAAAAACTTTTCAGGTTGTGCCTGATGGTCTCCGTTCCAGCGGTAGTACTTCCTCACTCCGGTCTCATCAGGATTTTCCCGGTATAATAGCGGAGAAGAACGTGAGGATAATATCAAAGATCCTTCACTGCTAATTGAATGAAATCCTGGATTCATAAAATTGGGTTCCGGTAAATTCTCCCAGCTGTCACTCCCTATTATTATTGCAGAATCAAATACCGGTAAAGATTGTCCATCTGAACCCAGTTCAAATAAATTTATTCTGCGACCATTTGGATCATTAACATAGAGGTGGTTTTTGTAAATCTCCATACCCCCGACCCACTGGAATTCTCCCGGTCCGCTCCCCTCCCGACCGATACGCCCCATGTACTGGCCATCCTCTTCAAAAATATGAACGGAGTGTCGTTGTCTATCCCCAATATATACCCTGCCAAACCGGTCGGATCGTACGGAGCCATAGGAGGCAATCGGTTCATCATCTGTATCGCCAAAAACCTGTTCGCGTGTAAGTCTCAACGTATCTGCAGAAGAGATATCAGCGGAGGAATAGATTGTGACATTCTCCATTTCCAGGATATGGGGAGGCACATCAGCGAAAGTTTCTTCGTCTGAGCTACATGATGTGAAGATGCAGACAGTTGAGATCAGACCGATTAGCAGACTTTTATTCGTTTTTATCATAATAGCAGTTTTAATTTTTAACCTGCCGTCTATTTACTACTTTTATAATACTATTTCAACTTTATTTAAGAATTTTCGGATAGTATTCTTCTGATAGTTTCCGGGATGAATGTTTCAGCCTGAAGAAGTACTGTTTTGGAGCCACGAAGAAATCCCGAAGTGTTTTCAGTTCGTTCAAAAGTGAACAGGGGAGAAATGAGAAAAGGTGATATTTCCTGGTAAAAAAACAGAAAACATCTCCCGGATAAGCTCAACAGAATCTGTCTCAATTCCTTCGGTGGGCGCAATGAGCGCCAGGTTTTCGATATCCTGAAGATGCACAGGGAGTATGAATGAGACGGAAACACCTGGTTTTCAGTTCAGCCATTGGCAATGAGAAGTATTAAACCGGTTACCCGTTTTTTTTAAGTATCAGAATTCAATTATTTGGGGTGCAATTGAATCATTTGCACATTGCATTAACGCGGATGGATAAATGGCAGATATCCCCGCCTCCCGGAATATCTTCATCACGTTTTTATCAAAGAGGTACTTCTCTTTCTGAATTCTTTTATCCAGGTGATCGGGCCAGGTTGAGTAGGCTTTTTCTTCGCTGTTTTTTCTGGTCTCTTCAATTTTTACACACATTTCCGGATCTATCACAGGAAGATCAATTTCAGCATACTGGTTATACATAAATTCGAGGCTCGTATGCTTTAAATACCGGGTCTCGCCTGAGAAAAGTGAGACGGCCACCCATTCAGTATCATAATCCGTTATTTCAAATATATCACCCTGCAGTACCGGTATCCTTTCTTCTGATCCATCATCCGGTTTATGATGCAGTTCCGCACCTTCATACAAGACTTTCACATAATCCTGAGCCTGAATTTCTGCTGAAAATAGTCCCATGATAAGAATGAGTAGTATCAGCTGAATACCTTGACCTGATCCGTTCATATACTAAAATACGATTGAAGTTGAACGTTTTTCTTGAAGAGTACTACCTCAAACGAGATATCCTTCATTGACTACCCTTACTCTATATAATAAACATAGATCTATTTGCAAATAGAAAAGGCTATTGGGATGCGTACAATCCTCTGCAAACAAAAAAAGGCGTCTATCCCGAGATAAACGCCTTCTTAAAAATTAATCAATTGTATGAACCCGGAATCAGATTCCCAGGTCTGCCATCACTGCATCGGTGATATCGTACTCACTCTGAACTTCTTCAGAAACGTACAAAATAATCACGTCCCCTCCGGATGTGGTGGTATTGAGTACGTAGTCGATTCCTTTTGATGAAGCAACATTGTTGATCGCCTCTTGAATCTGGTTCAGGAGCGGCGACATCAGTTGTGCCCGCTGCTGTTGAAGTTCCTGCTCAGCCTGGTTCTGCATCTGCCGGAATTCAGCATCGAGTTCACCCAGCCTTTCCTCTTCGTTCTGGCGAGCCTGCTCAGAAATCACTCCAACTTTTTGCTGATAGAGTTCGATTTCGGTCTGCAATTCCCGCTCTTTTTGTGTGAGTTCCGACTGTTTGCGTTCAAAAAAGTTTTGCAATCGCTGCTGAACAGCTCTCATTTCCGGCATACGATCCAGTACGGCACGCGGATCCACAAAACCGATTTTCATGTCCTGGGCCTGCACCGTGGCAGGAGCTGTCATCAAACCGGTAAGTGCGATAAGAGATGTAAAAAGAATGATTTTTGCTAATTTCATAATGCGTATCCTTCGATATTAGTTTTGTGTAAGATATTCAATGACTCTTTCTGTGATGTCTACTCCTCTGTCGGACATATAGTAAACGATCGGTTCGCCGGTACCTGACTGCCTGTTAAGCACGTATTCGAGGCCCATGTCACGCGCTACAGTTTCCATGGCGGCTTCCACCCGATTTAAGAGAGGTGAAAAAAGTTCGTTTTGGCGCTGACGGATCTGATTTTGAATCCGATTCTGCAGTCCGGAAAGTTCTTCTTCCATTTCCGAGAGGCGTTCTTCTTCAGCTTGTTGCTGAGCTTCAGTAAAATTGCCTGCTTCTGCTTGTTCGGTATATGCGGTCAGCTCCTCAATCCACTCCTGGTAACGCGCCTGAAAACGCTGTTCGCGTTCCTGAACGAATTGCTGAAGCGTTGATTCGATTTCAGAAGTTTCTGGCAGTGAGTCCAGTACCTGGTCCGGATTCATCACCCCAACACTGAGCTGCGCACTTGCAAGCAGAGGAATGAAAAGGAATATTATTAAAAGCTGTAGTTTTTTCATTTTAGGTAGTAATTAATTTTAAGCGCCGAAGTTAACGTTTTTAAAGATCAATTTCTTATAGCAGCCGGATCCATACCCATCTCTAACATCACATCTTCAGTCAGGTTCCACTCTTCACGTACAAACAGGAAGCGTGTTTCCTGTGCACGATCAAAAACAAAATCGAAGTTTTGTCTTCGGGCAACCTCATCAAGGGCCTCAAATATCTGCCGCTGAATGGGTTCCAAAAGTGTTTCCTGGGTTGTGAAGTATTCGCCCCGGGGACCAAATTTCTCCTCAACCAGTCGATCACGCTGCTGTCTCAAATTTTCAATTTCATTTAACCGCTGCTGTCGAACATCTTCTGTAAACAAAATTTCACGTGCTTCGAAATCATCCGCCAGCTGCTCAATTTCTTCTTCTATTTCCTGTATATCATCTCTCCACCCTTCACTCAAAAGATTTAACCGCTGTTCAATACCCGAGTATTCCGGCATATTTTGAAGAATCACGTCGGTGTCAATAAACCCGATTTTCTGATCCTGAGCTTTGGTGTCGGCGACAGAGAGTGCACAAATCAGTAAGAGAATAATTGGTAAACGTTTCATACCCTAAAATGGTGCACCGATATTGAAGAGAAACTCCCATTCACCCGCTTGCAGACCCGATTGGTTTTGTGAGTGCGGATCTGTTCCATCAAGCCTGTAACCGTAACTCAGGTCAACAAGACCGAGAATCGGCAGGAAGATCCGTGCTCCAAAGCCGGCTGCTCGTTTTACGTTGAATGGATCAAACGAGGTCATTCCATCAAACGTATTTCCCGCATCCACGAAAGCGTATGGAATCAGCTGCAGCTGCTCCGAGCGGACGGCAGGATACCGCAGTTCAAGTGAGTATTTGCTAAATGCCCGGCCACCAATTTGGTTTCTGAAATCATCCAGCGGTGAAATTTGGCCGCCAATACCGCCGGGGAAACCACGCATGTTAATGTTGTCGTTGGTAAAGCTTTGTCGCTGCTGAAGCTCTGTACCTCCAAGGAAAAACCGCTGGAAATTACTCCGGTTTGATTCTGTGAAGTATCCCATGTAACCGTAATCCACGGTGGATGAGAGTACCAGCCGGCCAACAATCGTAGCATGATGCTGATAAGATGTTTTCAGCTTATAAAACTGAGCAAAACTTGGAATAGGCAGAGCGATCTCGCCGGAAATATTAAATTTAGATCCTGTACTGGGCGAAATTGGGTTATCCGTAGAATTTCTCTCCAGTTCTTGACGAACGGTCAAGAGGTCAGCTCTTCCGTCATCAAATATCTGTCCGAAACCGGCAACGTTAAAATGATTATACGTTAGAACGGTTCGCTGGGAAAAGAAATCATCCGGCCATTGCAGGCGCCGGCCCAGGCTCACACTTGCTGAAATCAGCTCATTACGCTGGTTCGCAGTGGAACCTTGTTGTACCGGGCTGAAAAACCGGTTTCGTTGCCTGCCGTAATTCAGAAGATCGTAGGACAGTGAAACTCCAAGTGACGTTGGACGTCCTCTGAGCCATGGCTCTGTAAAACTAAAGTTGTAGCTCTGAAATCCGCTTCCTGTTACCTGCACTCCGAGTGAAAGGCGCTGGCCGTCGCCGGTAGGAATGGGATCCCATCCGCCGGGCTCAAACATCCGCTGAACGGAAAAGTTATTGAAATTAACCCGTGCTGCCAGGATCACACCGATCTGCCGTCCGCCAAAACCACCTGAAAATTCAAAGTTATCAGATCCCTGGGTTTCATCCAGACCAAATTCAATATCTACGGTACGCTCTTCCGGATTCGGCCGCACATCAGGAGTGATTCCTTCAGGGGTAAAATATCCAAGCTGACCAAGTTCACGGATGGTTCTAACAATAGCTGAGCGGCTGTATGTGTTGCCGGGAACCGTTCGTAAATTTCTGCGAACCACATCATCGTGGGTTTTAGTATTTCCCGTAAACGTTACATTTCGAATGGTAGCGATCTCATTCTCAACAATTTCAAAATGGATATCGAGAGAATCTTCCCCTACTACACGAATATCTTCACTAACGTTAAAAAAGAGGTATCCAATATTCTGATAGAGGCTCGAAACATCGGCATCATCCTGACGGAAATTCAGGTTTTGGTCAAATTTTGTTGCGTTAAAAATATCACCCCTTTGAAATCCAAGTGCCTGGGTAAGCTGCTCATCGCTGTAAACAGTATTCCCATCCCAGGAAATATTTCGGACTTTGTATTGCGGGCCTTCTGATACCGTAATATCAAAATGAACTCCCTCTTTGCTGCGCCAGTCATCAATATAAACAGAATCACTTAAGACCCGGATATCCCGAAAACCGTTATCACGGTAAAATTGCTTCAGATTGGCAATTCCTTCTTCAAATTCCTCTTCGGTATACACATGGCGTTTGAAAATTCTCCACCAGCGATCTTGTTTGATGGTACCGAAGCTTTTTCTCAGGCGCCGGTCGCTAAAATGTTCGTTCCCTTCGAAATTTATTTCGCGAACTTTTGTTCGCTCTCCGCGGTCCACGTTAAAAATCAGGTCCACGCGGTTAGGATTTGCTTCATTCGGCTGCTCAACAATCTCTACTTGAGTGCCCCAATATCCTTCCTGGGCATAATATCGTTTGATGGTATTGAGTGCCTGCGATCGAACAGAGTTGGTAACGGCAAGCCCTGAAACCAGGTTAATTCGTTCGCGCAAATCTCTTCTGTGAGAGCGCCTTACCCCTTCGATTTCGTATTGGCCAAGCCGGGGTTGTTCTTCAACGGCAATCTGTATGTTTACGCCATCACCCGAAAGCCGTTCATAAAAAATCTGTACATCGGAAAAGAGACTGGTCCGGTAGATCTGCTTAATTGCGTTAGAGATGTCATCACCGGGGATGGTTATGGTTTCTCCGACTCTGAGTCCGCTGCTGCTAATCAGGTAACTCTCCCGTCCGGTTACAAGTCCCGTTACGGAAACCTCCCGGATCTCGTACTCCCGGGGCATCAGGTTTTCGGGGTTTTCGATTTGAATTCGATTAGAATCCTGCCCGTAGCTGATTTGAATTGATCCGAGTGTAATAAAAATTATCGCGATACTAAAACAGAGATGCTTAATATGTGTCACCTTTTATACTACTTTCAGCGGTTATGATATGATTTCCTTTAATACAGACGCAGATGCAGATTTGGAGTATCCGTTGTTCTTCACCTTCCCGTATCTACGATCACGTTGTTGATAGGATTTTATTGCCTCGTAAAGTTCAGCTCTTCTGAAATCGGGCCAGTACGTTTCTGTGATATACAGCTCAGAGTAGGCGAGCTGCCACAGAAGAAAATTACTGATTCGAAATTCACCACTTGTGCGGATGATCAGATCGGGATCGGGAACTTCTCCGGTTGACAGGTGGGAGCTAATCATCGAATCGTCAATATCCTGTGGTTCAAGCTTGCCTTCTTTAACCTGCTCTGAAAGTCGTTTAACCGCTTCAGTGATGTCCCATCGCCCGGAATAACTAAGTGCCAGGCAAAGCTGCAGCCTGTCGTTATCTTTGGTAAGTTCCGTTACCTCACTAATCTGGCGTTGGCACTTCTCAGGCAATCGTTCGATTTGGCCAATGGTCACAAACTTAATATTATTCTCGTTAAGCCGTTTCGCTTCGTTTTTGAGAGACTTAACCAGAATTTTCATCAAGCCGTTAACTTCCACAGTTGGCCGATCCCAGTTTTCTGTAGAAAAAGCATAGAGAGTAAGATGTTTTACGCCAAGCTGAGCACACGACTCTGTAATATCCCGTACAGAATCCACCCCGGCTTTATGGCCGAAGATCCGGATATTTCCTTTCGTTTGTGCCCAGCGCCCGTTACCATCCATAATAATTGCGATATGTGTCGGGATTTTTCCCGACTTCGCAATCTCCTCCTGCAGCTTTTTATCAGACTCTGTCTGAGCGTTATTTGTAAGAGTTAATGCTTTCAAAGAGGTCTATTGATATTTTATTCAAGCTATACATATTAGAGCTAATATAGCCATTTTTCAAGCGGTATTTAAGAATTAGAATTCTTTACCGAATGGCTCAGCTCCAGCATATCACATACTGCAAGCGCAGCTTCCGCACCTTTGTTCCCTTTATCAATTCCTGCACGTTCCATCGCCTGTTCCACGTTGTCCGTTGTAAGCACTCCGAACGAAACAGGAAGCCCATATCGTATATTTAACTCTGCAATCCCTTTATTTACAGCATCACATACATAATGAAAATGTGGGGTTCCTCCTTTTATAACTGCGCCAATGGCCACCACACCGTCCACATTTAATTCGTCAATGCACATTTTACAGGCAAGGGGAAGCTCATAAGAACCGGGGCAGCGGTATGTAAAAATTTGATTATCAGGTATTCCTTTTCCTTTGAGTGCGGCAACGGCTCCTTCCAGCATATCATCCGTAACAAACGAGTTCCATTTGGCTGCTACAACTGCAATTCGTTTCTTTTTCCAATCCATATTGAACTAATTTATTTTTGATCGCTGCTGCGATAACCGTTTTAATGCTTCTACATGTTTCTCGCCCAGTGTTACAATCCCAAAATAGGGATCGTAATCAGAGCGCCGCGACCCATGATAATCACTTCCGCCGGTAACCAAAAAATTATTTTTTTTCGCAATCTTTGAAAAGTTTTTTTGAACCGGGTAAGGGTGGCTGGGATGAATGCATTCAATACCGTCGATTCCCTGCTCCATCAATTCATCAATTTCATTTTGTGAGTAGAGCGGACCCGGGTGGGCAAGCGATAGTACGCCGCCTGCTTTTTTCATACAGCGTATCGCTTCTCCAAGCGTGCAATACTCCGTACCAATAGAGCCAAGTTTTTCCGATGAAAGATACCGGATAAATGCCTCATTCACCGATCCCACTACACCTTTATTCAACAGGACAGATGCGGCATGCGGCCGGCCAATATTGCTAAAACCCGCCTCTGCTTTTACTTCATCGAGGTCGATGTCGATCCCTTTATGCTGCAGATGATCCACTATTTTTGCCATCCGTTTCCTTCGAGCGCGGCTTTGACGAAGCATCATAAGATTTACTTCTTCATCATCGGGGTCAAAACAATACCCTAAAAGATGAACCTCTTTATCCTTCCATTGAACAGACATCTCTACCCCGGGCAGCAGTTCTATTCTTCCGCCGTTCAGTTCTCTCGCTTTTTTATATCCTTTAATCGAGTCGTGATCGGTTATGGATATGGTTTTCAGACCTTTCTCTACTGCTTTATCAAGTATTTCCTGAGGTGTACATGCTCCGTCTGAAGCATTCGTATGAATATGAAGATCGGCTTTTCCCAAAAAAAATCTACGGGTTTAAAATTGCGTGATATCCTTCAATGTCTCCGATCAGCCGGATCGCTTCCTGAACGGACCGATCGGTTCGCAGCCTGTTTTGGGCTCTGAGTTCGGCTGAACCCGTTTGAGCTGCCCACTCTTCGGTTAGTTTTTGTTCGATAAATTCCCGGTTATTTCTGAGATCCTCATCTTTTTTCCTTTCAACAGAGCGCTCAAGTGCGCGAATTAAATGTGCAGATTCAGCTTCATCATGAAATTGCTCACTACTGGCCAGAAGCTGTTCCAAATGCTGATCGGCACTCAGCTGATAGCTGAAATTCTCGCGCTCCAGGTAGTCCAAAAACTTCTCATATGCGTCTTCTGGTTCTTCATCTTCTCCATGTTCAGCTATATAATCAGCGGTAAAGAAAAAGAATTTATTGTTCTGCAACAGTGCGACCCTTGCCCGGGAATCTTCACCCTCGTCAACTTTTATATCCGGTTCGATTCCGAGACCGTCGTAAACCGTTCGGCCATTTTTGGTCGTAAATGCCCGCCGCAGCGAATCCGGGATCTGGCGGCCTTCGATACCATTTTCACCTGCATAATCGACCGACTGGATACTTCTGCCGCTCGGGATGTAGTATTGTGAAATTGTTATTTTCAGCGAGGTATTGTAGGAAAGCGGACGCACAGTCTGCACCAGGCCTTTACCGAAGCTTGTCTGACCCACCACTACGGCGCGATCGAGATCCTGCAGCGCACCCGCCACAACCTCCGATGCACTGGCACTGCCCCGGTTCATTAAAACAACAATAGGAAGATCTTCAAATACTGCCGGCTCATCCGTAACAAAAACTGTGTTCTGATTGGCCATCCGGCCCTTCGTTTCTACTACCGTAACTCCGGGTTCAACAAATTTATCCACGATTTCAACGGCTTCATTCAGCAAGCCACCCGGATTATTTCTCAGATCAAGAATCAGGCCGTCCAGGCTGCCCTGGTCTTTAAATCCAAGTAATTTTTCCCGGATTTCTTCGGCGGAGCGCTGACCAAACCGCGTGAGCTGCAGGTATGCAAGATTTTCATGCCCTTCAATCAGTCCGGAATATTCAATGTTTTTCACCTCAATCCGTTCCCGCACCAAATCAAACCTGATCGGCTCTTCGATGCCCGACCGGCGAATTGTTAGTGAAACCTCCGTGCCAGCATCGCCAATGGTAAGCTGCTGCACCTCATCGGGGTTCATGCCTTCCACCGCTACTTCATTAATGGAAAGGATCACATCTCCCGAACGAATTCCGGCTCTTTCGGCAGGATACCCTTCAAGCGGTGCGATGACGACTATCTGATCGCCTCTGAAACCAGCATCCAGACCAATTCCGCCATAGGTTCCCTGGGAGATTATTTCCATCTGCTGCTGTTCACCCTCATCAATGAATACCGTATAAGGGTCAAGTTCACGAAGCATAGCATTCACTCCGCTTCTCATGATCCGTTCCGGGCTCACCTCTTCCACATACATAGTGGCTACTTCTTTATAAACATCACCAAAAATGGTGAGCTGTTTTTTTATCTGAAAGTAAAGATCTCCCTGCCGGACAAAAGCCAGCGAAGAGATCAAAAAGATTGTGATTAACAGAGCCCAGAGTAGACCGGATCGTTTTTTGAACATTCGTTTTTAATTCGTTGGTATGGTCAGAGTCTGACCGGCATAAATAGTTGTTCCGTTCAGATTATTCTCCTGCTGTATAGCAGCAACAGATACGCCATGACGCCTGGCAATACCGCCCAGCGTTTCATTACGCCTTACGGTATAATTTACCGAACCGTTGCCTGATGAAGAGGCCTCATCAAACCGGAGAGCAAAAATATCTTCTCCGGATCGTTGTCGGCGCTCGAGCTCCTGTTTTTTGGAGAATGCAAGATCATCAACCTGCCGGTAGTACGCCTGCCTGTTGCTGGGTACGTGAACTGTTAACTGCTGACCAACCCGAATCGTATTTGAAATTCCGTTCCATGCCCGCAGCTGCCAGGCCCTCACATCGTACCACTCTGCAATATGGCCAATCGTATCCCCGCTTTTTACGGTGTAGGTTACAGAAGTTGTGTTTGGCGGAGCCTGCACCTGGTTTTGATTGCTTTGCGTTCGGGATGCCGATGCTGTAGCTCCGGGCTGATTTGACGGCCTGTCAGAAGAAATCTGCTCCATGGACCCCGGTGCGATGGGTACAACAATTCGCTGTCCCGGGTGGATTACATTACTAAGCCCTTCATTGGTTTCATAAAGTGAGCGAACGGATGTGCCGTATCGCTGAGCGATGAACCCAAGGGTTTCTCCCCTGCTTACTGTATGCATGGCAATTTCCTGCGCACGCTCTTCTTTTGGGATCTCCTGGTAGGCAATTAAAAATTCGTCCCTGGTTCCCACCGGAAGTTTCAGCGGGTATGAATCGCCGGGAGGTGTTGCCCAGCGAAGTAATTCCGGGTTGTAACTTTTCAATTCGTTTGTGGTGATTCCGGCGGCATTGGCCAGTGCATCAAGCGGCATCAGGCCGTCTACATCCACTACATCATACCGGTACCGTTCTCCTCCGTAGCTGCTCTGAAAACCGAACTCTTCCGGGTTCATGGCAACCATTGTCGCAGCAATAAAACCGGGCACGTATCCGCGGGTTTCGCGGGGCAGGTAAGGAAATGCTACCCAGTAATCTTCAACATTACCGCCTGCACGTATCGCGCGGCGTAACCCTCTCGGGCTGATATTGTATCCAGCCAGGGCCAGGTGCCAGTCACCCCAAATATCATACAGATCATTCAGGTGGCGCGCCGCAGCACGGGTTGATTTTACCGGATCACGGCGTTCATCAATCCACCAGTTCACTTCCAGGCCGTACATCGCACCGGTAGCGCGGATGAACTGCCACAGGCCAACTGCTGATGCCCAGCTTCGTGCGGTTGGCACCAGGCCGCTTTCAATCATCGAGAGGTGAATGAGCTCTTTGGGCGCTCCCTCCTCTTCAAAAATTTCTAGCATCATCGGGAAATAGTACTCCGAACGCTCAAGCCACCGCTCCATAACTTCGGGCCGACGCAGCGTGTAGTACATCAGGTGCCGGTTTACGTGCTGATTTTGTACAAGCGGCACTTCCGTTCGGTTAAAGGTAAGGTTATCCGGAAGGTTATATCCTTCTGCAATCCACTCATCTTTTTCAGAGAAGAGTTCATCCTGGATCGCAAAAATATCTCCTTCAACGTCGTTCATCGGTTCAGAAATCGCGTAAAACTCCCTGTATTCGGCCATCACGCTTCTGTAGAGCGCTGCAAACCGCTGGTTGTTTTGAACCTCAGGATAGTCATCCATCAACGACTGAATGGACGCAAAAGCATCGTTTATATGTCTTTCAGCCTGTACCAGATCACCCTGAATCTGTGCATCAATAGCCAGTACATGAATTCGATAGACATCAGATATTCTCTGCATTGTCTCTTTTTCAAGCTCTCCCAGTTCGCGGGTTTCTTCCACAGGCACCCGGTCTTCTCCTATATTGAGAAGCGGATTGGTATATGGGATCAGCTTTTTAGGAACGTTGCTTTCGGCTTCCCCTGTGTCAGATGATTGCTGGGCATGAACGAGGGCTCCCCAAAGGATGAACAGGGAGAGCAAAGTGAATGATTTCATAGACGTTGATTTATATCGTTTTCGGGTCAGTGATTATTTTTTTCTTCTCAATTATCTTTACTATCAGTGGAAAACGCAAAAATATATTTACGATTATTTTTCACCTTTATCCATCTCCTGTGAAGTCCATTGCTGTACCAACGGTCGACGGCGTCCGGTACCGAACGCTTTTGAGGTTAACTTAATTATCGGCGCAGCCTGAAATCTTTTAAACTCCTGGCGATCAATAATGGATATTATTTTTTTTACGGTTCCGGGATCGATACCGGAGTCCGATATTTCACCCACGCTGCGCTGCAGTTCAATATACTGATAAAGAATGGAATCAAGTGTATCGTAATCGGGTAAAGAATCGCTGTCTTTCTGATCCGGCCTTAGTTCTGCACTTGGCGGTTTTGTAATAATCTCCTGAGGAATCACTTCCCGTTTGTAATAAGATCGATTCAGCCACTCCGCCAGTTTATAAATTTCCGTTTTGTACAGATCACCGATCGGTGCGATGGCGCCGTTCATATCTCCGTAAAGGGTAGCATACCCAACCGCATATTCCGATTTATTTCCGGTGGCCAGAAGAAAAGCGTTGAATTTATTGGAATAGGTCATCAGCAGCGTACCGCGAATTCGGCTCTGCAGATTTTCCTCCGCAACACCAAATGGTTCATTTTTAAAAAGCGGCTGAAGCTGGCCGTTGAACTGATCGTATATTGTGTTAATGGGAATCTCATACAGCGAAAACCCGAGCGCATCCGCCAGTTTTTGTGAATCGCTTACACTCCCTTCACTGGAAAATTCACCCGGCATCGTGATCGCCGTTACATTCTCCGGCCCAACTGTTTCTGCAGCCAGAACGGCCACCAGGGCCGAATCGATACCGCCGCTTAACCCAAGCAACACCTTGTCAGTCACTCCGGTTTTAGAAAGATAATCGCCGAGCCCCAATTTTATCGCTTTGAAAAAACGTTCCTCCGGCGTTTTGGGGTACCCTCCTTTATCTACACCACGTAGTGATTCTCCCCCGGTGAACTCAACATCAGCGTATGATTCTTCAAATGCCACGGTCGAAACCACGGGCTTACCATCCGGGTTGAGCGCCATGGAGTCCCCTTCAAACACAATTTCCGTGTGGGAACCCACCTGGTTGCAATAAAGAACCGGACAATTCAGTTCTTTTGCGTGCTTGCCCAGCATATGCAGACGGTTTTCATGCTTGGTTTGCGTAAATGGCGACGCAGATATATTGATAATCAGCTCTGCACCGGCGTCCCGAAGCCTCCGGGCTGGATCGATCTCATAGGTGTGATATTGCACCTCATTTTCATTGTACCAGATATCTTCGCAAATCGTAACGCCCAGTTTCACTCCGTTCAGCTCAAGACAATCAAATGAGCGGTTCGGTTCAAAATACCGGAGATCATCAAATACATCATAAGTCGGCAAAAGTGATTTATGAACCACACCTTTTTTCTCGCCTTCAGCTGCAAGAATCGCAGAATTATACATCTTGCGGCCCAGTCCAGACAGGTTTGGCGTCATCGAACCGAACAGCAGTCCAGTGCGAAATTCCTTTGTTGTCTCTATCAATTCGCGATTAAGACTGTAGACCGAATCCCGAAATACTGGCCGCTCAAGCAGATCCTGAACCGGGTAACCGGTGGTGACCATCTCGGGAAGTATAAGCAGATCTATTCCATCATCTGCAGCTTTGGCATACGCCTTCAGGATGAGTTTTTTGTTTCCTTCCAGATCACCGATCGTTGGATTTAACTGGTGCAGGCGAATTTTCATTGATGGTCTCCCCGGCTGAAAACACGCTCGCCACCCATCCAGGTTTCAAGAACTTCAGTCTGCCAGATTTCAGATGCATCCACTTCAAAGAAATCCCGGTCGATGAGGATGAAATCGGCTTTTTTACCTTGCTCCAGCGATCCGATCACATCTTCCTGATGCGCGGCGTATGCGGCATCCACGGTAAATGCCCGGAGTGCTTCAACGCGGCTCATTGCCTGTTCGCTGTACCAGCCTTCAGGTGGTCTGCCATCGTGATCTTTACGTGTAACAGCGGAATAAAGCCCATAAAAAGGGTTTACGTTTTCCACGGGAAAATCCGAACCGCCGGCGATCACTGTCCCCTGGTTCAAAAATGTCTGCCAGGCATATGCACCTTCAATTCGATCCGAGCCGACCCTGTTTTCCGCCATATTCATATCGCTCGTGGCGTGTGTCGGCTGCATGGAGGCCACAAGATTCAGTTCGGTAAACCGCGGTATATCCTCCGGTGCCACAACCTGTGCGTGTTCGATACGGTGACGCATATCAGCCTGATCGCCAAGCTGCTCATTCACATATTGAAATCCGTCGAGCACCTGGCGGTTGGCAGCATCTCCGATTGCATGAATATTCATCTGAAATCCGTTTTCGGCACCGCGGAGCAGCATCTCGTTCATTTCTTCCTGGTCGTAGAACAATAATCCATGATTCTCGGGTTCATCGCTGTACTCTTCAATCATAGCCGCTCCCCGGCTCCCGAGCGCCCCGTCGGATGATATTTTCACACTCCTCAGCGAAAGTTTATGATCGGCATACTCTTCAACCGGGCCGTCTGCTGAAAGAACATCAAACGGTTCGCCCATTCCGGCAATCATAGCATAGATACGTGTTTTCAGTTCCCCGTTATCTGCAAAATCTTTATACATCTCCCAGGTAAACACATCCGTTCTCGCATCGTGAACGGATGTGAGTCCGTGCTCTGCCATCGTTTCAAGTGCGAGAGTTAATGCCTGCCGGTTATCCTCTTCAGTTCTTTCCGGCAAATTGGCAGATATATTCCGCATGGTCGCATCCACAAAAATCCCGGTTGCATCTCCCCTGGCATCACGAATAATACGTCCCCCCTGAACATCCGGTGTTTCACGGCTGATACCGGCAATTTCCATCGCACGGGTATTTGCCCATCCGGCATGTCCGTCAACCCGTGTGAGCCAGACCGGACGGTCAGCGATGACTTCATCTATATCTGCGGCGGTTGGGAATTCGTTCTCCTCCCACAATTCCTGGTTCCACCCGCGGCCTCGAATCCATTCCAGATCGGGATTTTCTTCGGCATATTCCCGCAGTTTCTCCTGTGTTTCTTCCAGGCTGCGCAGGCCGGAAACATCCACATCCATCTCCTGGAAACCGAGCCCCATTACGTGAGCATGCGCGTCAATGAGACCGGGAAGAAGAGTTCTGCCCTCACCATCAATTTGTTCAAAATTCTCATAATCTTCTGTGATGACAGATGATGTGCCGATGGCTACAATTTCATCCCCTGAAAAAGCGATCGCTTCAAACTGCACAAGTTCATTACCTGCAATCGTGTAGCCGTTTATATTATGAATAACTGTTCCATCCTGCGGACCTGATGAACATCCGGCGATAAGGAGAAGGGGGAGAATAAATACCAGGTATCGTAAAATCATGCGTGTAAAATCTGATGCTGTTTTGATTGAAAAGCTGAATATAAGAAATGATTTGTGGAGATCTGTGATCTAATCATCTGTGTTTTAAATTGAGAAATTAAGTGAATGATGCTGTTTCATAAGAGCCTGCCGCGAGAAAGATCATCACCAGAATCGTCTTACCTGACTCCGAACCAGGTCGTCTGTCTGTATGAAAAGTAAGCAAGCCTCATTCCTGTATGGATCCTCTATCGAGAGGCTGTGAGAAAATTGTTTCCAAAGAAAATGCACGTAAATAAAGTAAGATTTCTGCCATTTTCACAGTTCCAGACTTTCTTACCCACCCCCGTCCCCTCCCTATCGCGCCCTAACGGGACTTGATAGGGAGGGGAGCTTCAATACAAGCTTTGACGCCTTAAAAAAAATAATGCCAACGAATGAGAGTGTAAATTTTCACAGCCTCTAATCTAAAGAGTACGGGTTGATGCAATTACTGAGCAACATCAGTGCTATTTTTTATCCAAATCATCCCGTAAAATAGAAGGCCGTTCCCTCAGAGAACGTAGATTTTAAGACCTCTTTGAGATCATCTCTCAAAAAATGCGGAAATACAGATAATTCCCCCAGTTCCTCAAACGGAATAAAACCACAGTCAAGAATTCGTTGATTGTGTTGCCCCAGTTCCGGATCCCTGCCGGTTACCAGTTCCCCTCCCGTTTTTTGAGCCAGGAAATAGAATTCAACCGCATGAAAAGGAGGTTCGATAAATTCATGAATAGCAGCGAGATGCTTCACTTCAGCTACGATACCGGTTTCCTCAAACGTTTCTCTCACGGCCCCGTCACGGGCTGATTCTCCAAATAAAACTTCCCCGCCGGGTGGCATCCAAACAGGATAATCTCTGGTGGGCACTCTTTGTTTTACAAGCAGCAGCTTATCATCGTCAGCAACCAGGCAGCAGGCCCGGTTGCGAATTCGGTTTTGGAGTTTTCTTTTACCGCTCACTCTGCGGTTGATTCAGCTACCGGTTCCTCTTCACGTTTTGCCCTTGCTGCAATACTTGCGGCCACAAATGAGATAAACAGCGGATGAGGATTGTAAACAGTACTGCGAAGTTCCGGGTGAAACTGAACTCCCACAAACCAGGGATGATCGGCGAGTTCTACAATCTCCACCAGATCTTTCTCCGGGTTAACTCCTGAAACGACCAGACCAGCACTCTGAAGGTCTTCTCTGAGTGCGTTGTTAAGCTCATACCGGTGACGGTGCCGTTCGTCAACAGAATCTATGCCGTATGCAAGAGCTGCTTTTGTTCCTTTCTTCAGTGAACAGGCATATTTGCCAAGGCGCATGGTTCCGCCTTTATCTTTCACATTCTTCTGTTCAAGCATCAGGTCAATCACAGGAAATTCAGTATCCTTAACGAATTCTGTGCTGTTCGCACCTTCCATTCCGGCTACATTCCGGGCGAATTCCACTACGGCTGATTGCATGCCAAGGCAGATTCCAAAAAATGGAATCTCGTTTTCCCGCGCATACTTCACAGCACGGAATTTTCCTTCTACTCCGCGATCACCAAACCCCGGGGCAACAAGAATTCCTGAAACGTCCCCAAGGTATTTCTCAATATTCTGAGCGTTTAGTGTTTCGGACTGAACCCATTTGATGTTTACTTTTGCATCGTTCGCGGCGCCTCCGTGAATCAACGCTTCAACAATCGATTTATAGGAGTCGTGATGCTCAACATATTTTCCTACAAGCGCAATCTTCACGTTTGCTGACGGATACTTGATTTTATCCACAAAACTAATCCACCGCTCAAGGTCGGGTTCTGAAGTAGTGAGGTTCAGCTTTTGGATTACCCGCTTATCAAGCCCCTCTTTTTGCATCAGAAGCGGTACTTCATAGATGCTCTCAGCATCAAGTGAAGCGATTACATCTTCAATATCCACATTGCAGAACTGGGCAATTTTCCCCCGGATGGATGTATCGAGTGAATGTTCCGAACGACAAACCAGAATATCGGGACTCAAACCACTTTCAGACAGTGTTTTGACGGAGTGTTGCGTCGGCTTTGTTTTCAGTTCACGTGCTGCGGCAAGATAGGGCACAAGTGTCAGGTGTATCGACAATGTATTTTCGCGGCCCACTTCATATTTCAGCTGGCGCATTGCCTCAATGTAAGGCAAACTTTCAATATCACCCACAGTACCGCCAATCTCAACAATCACAATATCGTAATTCCCCGATTCGCCCAGGTTTATGACATGTGATTTGATCTCGTCTGTAATATGAGGAATCACCTGTACTGTCTTTCCCAGGTAAACACCGCGGCGCTCTTTTGTAATAACATCGTAATAGATACGGCCGGTGGTTACGTTATTCTGCTGGGACGTTTTTATATCCAGGAATCGTTCATAATGGCCCAGATCCAGATCGGTCTCAGCGCCATCATCGGTCACGTAAACCTCACCATGTTCATAGGGGTTCATCGTCCCGGGATCCACGTTAATGTATGGATCAAGTTTTTGGACGGTAACATTTAAACCCCTGGCAACAAGAAGACGCCCCAGGGAAGCACAAATTATTCCTTTGCCGAGTGATGATGTTACCCCTCCGGTAACGAGAATATATTTCGTGGGCATGTGAGTTTTACCTTGGTTGATGGAAAATTAAAAATAGCAGGCTCCCTCTTCCCGTTCAAACCAAATCACAATAAAGAATAAACTTTTTCTATCCATACTCTGCAAAGCTAATTCATTCTTAGGAATCTAAGGCCGACAACTCTTCTGAGGCCACTTTTCGTAACAGATCGGGTCGGTCAGAAAAGATTCCGGTTGCCCCTTTTCGAATCACGGTTCGCATCTCAGCTTCTGAATTTATAGTATAAATCCAAACCGGCACGTTATGTTGAGATAGCTTCTTCATCAGCGGACGCTTCATCTGACGCGAAAGCATATTGAGTCCATCAGCATCCAAACGACTCATCATACGATATACAAGCCGTGTTCCATAGCTGTATTCACTATTCAGAATAGCGGTTGAGATGTCGTCTGAGATTTCTTTGACACGTTTAATTGCGTTCCGGCTGAAACTGGAAATCACAATGTGATTCTCCATTTCGAACTGCCTGACGAGTTCAATAACCGCCGGCTCAATACTCGTTTTTGAAACATGACCTCTCTTTTCTCCTTTAATCTCGATGTTGAGCGCAATCTTACCTTTTGCCCAGCTTAAAACCGACTGGAGTGATGGGATGGTAACGTCACTAAACTCCGGACCAAACCAGTTTCCCGCATTCAATTCCTGAAGTTCTCTGTACAGAAAATGCTGTACATTTCCTCTGCCGTTCGTAGTTCGATCAAGCGTTTCATCATGCATCACCACCGGGATTCCATCCCGTGAGAGCAATACATCAAGTTCGATCATATCTGCTTTCATTCTGAATGCATTTTCAAAGGCAGGCATGGTATTTTCAGGAAAATCGAAACTGGCTCCGCGGTGAGCAATTACAAAAAAGCCAGCTCTTGTTTTGAAACCGCCAACCGGCTGAACCCTATTTTTTACGGTTCGAATTCCTCCGCCAGATTTCAGGGTATGCATCTCTGAATTTGAACTACGGGCGGGCACACTCTTGATGCGAGATTAGAAATTGAATGAAAATAATCTGCTGAGTCATGGGTAGACTTTTATACAAAACGGGTCGTTCCAGACCCTTTCATTTTATGGTTCATGAATGACTCATCCAGTAACTACTAACAATCTGATAGCCCTGGAAGCCAGATTCCACACAGCATCAACCATAAAAAGCGCTTCTAATTCTGGTCCCGAATAACGCGTTTAATGGATTGATTAATCAAGGTATCAAAATTACCATTTGCAGCAATGGAGTGAAATATAAGGTAGACACCGAACATACTTGATATACTTCCAATGAGGCTTAAAACAGCGGAAAGCCATAATGGAGTTAAAAGACCTAAGATCGTTACGCCAACGATGCTAAGTCCTGCTACAATCTGAATGATACCTGCGGTAATGACTCCGGCGTCACCATTCAGAAAGAATAGAAACTTTTTTTGCTGAACAGTTGATTTCTGCTGGCTTTTACCGGTAAACCCGAGATATTGGTTGCCGGATTTCTTTTCTTTAGGGTTATTCTTCATAGTGGTGATAATCTTAGAGATTAGGTTTTATCCACAGACAACAAAAAAACATTTTCTATATAATATCATTTGACTGACAACATGCAAACTGCAAGCACAATTATTATAAATGCCTAACAAATATGCATACGGTATCAAACCAATCGATGAGCTTCTCACGAACGATCCATCGAGTGTAGATAAAATTTATGTACGTGATAATTTGTCGGGTAACAACGTACACTCTATTTTTAACCGGGCATCGGACCATAAAATTCCCGTTACTCGTGTTCCGCCCTCAAAACTTTTCGACCTGGTTGGGGATGTGAACCACCAGGGCGTGGTAGCCGCTATTTCTGAGATCACCTACATCGAGTTTGAAGATTGGCTGATTGATATTACCCCCACCCCGCAAACGGCTGTTCTCTGCCTTGATGAAATTGAAGATCCTCACAATTTTGGCGCAATTTTACGCACTGCTGCTGCTGCCGGAATCACAGCCGTAATTGTGCCGAAGCATCGCCAGGCGCCGGTAAACGCCACAGTAATGAAGACCAGTGCAGGAACCGCCGGACGAATTCCAATTGTACGGGCGGTAAACCTTAACCAGGCCATCCTGACTTTAAAGGAGAATAAATTCTGGATTGCCGGCCTCGATCAAAACGCTGAAACCACGATTTGGAACCAGAAATACGACGTACCCATGGCTTTTGTAATTGGAAATGAGGGACGGGGAATGAGAAAAAAAACGGGCGAACATTGCGATTTTCTGCTTTCACTTCCCATGCACAACGATGTTGAATCGCTGAATGCATCCGTCAGTGCTGCCCTTGTTTGTTACGAATGGAGGCGCCAAAAGCTGGACGGAATATAAATTTTATTCTATCAGCAGTATAATCTCCGCATTCATCAATTAAGGTATGCGACAGAGCCTGTTTACAACATAATAAGTGCGACGATTATTCCAATAATTACCAATATCCCGAAACAGCCACCGCTCAACTTCCATAATCCGTATCCTGCAAGAATCTTCTTTAAACTCATGATTTTATTTTTTAATTAGTTGGTTAGATTTCTTTTTCCTGGGTGTAAATGTGTCTCTGGTGAATCTCTTAACTTTTACTTTGTAATATTAGACTCTATTTCCATCAGCAAAAAGACAACATTTAACCATACAAACAGGTAAAAATCTATTTTGTTCCAAATCGTTAGATATTGAAATTTAATCATATATTAATAAATTAAATAGTTCTTACGCGCCTCTTTGAATTCATCCAGTTCAAAATCCGCATCCTGCGGTGAAGCCTCTCCACTGATTACCTGGTCGATTTTTCTTGTACCTGCAAGCCTATAGAGAAAGTTATTTGTCTCAGCTTCTGGTGAATGCTGCATAAGTTCAGCTATTATAATCAAGCCATTTTCGAATGGTTCGTATGCTGTGTAATCATCTACATGTACACGAATTCCATATGATTCTTCGCCTTCATGTTTTGGAGATGGGGCCACTCCCGGTATCGACTCCGGGGTAAACACAGCCGGGCTCACTCTTCCACCGCTGATTGATTGATTCATACGTTCAAAGTTTTCCTCGTCAAGCCGGGTTGATGGTGATCCGATCAGTAAAAACGGATCTTCCGTTCCCCGTCCTTCCGACATAGTTGTGCCCTCTATTAAGCATGTGCCCAGGTAAACATAGGCGTGCTCGAACGTTGGCAGATTTGGCGATGGCGCAATCCAGGGAAGCCCGGTGTCTGGCCAGAGCATTTCCCGGCTCCACCCTTCCATTTCAATAATGCGAATCTTAGGATCGGACTCTGTATCCAGCCATTGTTTCCCAACCATCATTTTTGCGAGCTCGCCAAGAGTCATGCCATGTGCCACCGGCATGGCATACGGGCCGACAAACGAGGTAAACTCATCCTCACGTATCCATCCGCTGATATATTCACCACCCAGCGGATTTGGCCGGTCGAGAATCCAGACAGGCAGCCCGGCATCTGCGGCAGCTTCAATCACCAATCCCATCGTTGCGTGATAGGTATAAAATCTTGCCCCCACATCCTGCATATCAAACAGCAGCAGATCCACATCCCGGAGCATTTCAGGAGTCGGTTTTCGCGTCTGTCCATACAGTGAATAAACGGGAAGGCCGGTTTGCTGATCTGCCCCATCTTCTATTCTTTCGCCAGCGCCCGCTTCACCTCGAAATCCGTGCTCGGGGGCATACAGCGCTGTGATGTTCACACCACGGGCAAGGAGCGTATCAAGCATGTGAACACCATCTACAACAGCTGTGGGATTCATCACCAGTCCCACGCGTTTCTCCTGGATCTCATCCAGATGGTAGGTAATCAATCGCTCTGCGCCTGTAACAACTGCTGTTCTTTCGGAAGGGCTATTCAAATCGCCTGAATCGCACGCAATAGCTGAAAATATAAGTCCAAAAATTAGTATTGATATCGCAGTCCGCACAGTAGAAGTGATCATGAAAAGTGATGGATGAAGTTTTTGATAGTGCAAATTCCATGTATGAAAAAATA
Organism: Rhodohalobacter sp. SW132; assembly: GCF_003390325.1. NCBI lineage: Bacteria > Pseudomonadati > Balneolota > Balneolia > Balneolales > Balneolaceae > Rhodohalobacter > Rhodohalobacter sp. SW132. Next base: position 177,121 of record NZ_QUOK01000005.1, read on the forward strand.
GAGGCCGGGATTAATTCAAACCGGCCTCTGGTACATATTCCCACAAAGAAAAATTAGCTGTTATTAGCAACAACTTCTGATTCGGCAAAGAAATAGGCCCCTTCAATTTTACCATTTTCCACAGAATCTGATCCGTGAACAATATTTTCTCCAACACTGTCGGCAAACTGTGCACGAATGGTTCCCTCTTCCGCTTCTGCCGGATTTGTAGCACCAATCAGGGCTCTGAAATCTTCGATAGCGTTCTCTTTTTCAAGGATCATGGGAACGCATGGTCCGCTGCTCATAAACTCTACAAGCTCACCGAAAAATGGACGCTCTTTGTGTACGGCATAAAATCCGCCGGCTGTCTCTTTGGTTAGGCGGGTCAATTTCAATGCTTTAATGGAAAAGCCGGCTTCCTGGATCTGTGCGGTAACAGTACCGATCAGGTTTTTACGTACGCAATCCGGTTTTAATATCGTGAGTGTTCGTTCTACTGCCATGTTTTTTATAGTTTTTTTGTAACAAATTAATGTTGAAATACTCTTTTAGATATAGAATCGTCAAGATACGATATCACGTGTAGAAACTCGACAATGCGTTTTTAAAAACTTTTTGATGAAGAGTTACCCATTTTCCTACAGTTGGCAAATTAATTCGGCGGGAACCCCGCCGCAGCTATGGCCATATATATCGGATTCCAATCGCTTTTTTAAAGATATGGGGCAGCATCCGGTTCAGGAAGCCGTCATCTCACACGATCTACCCCGTCACTTTGCCCAACTCGAATATAACAATCTTCGCCGTGCCGATATCTGGAAGGAAGAGCCGTATCAGTGGCAAGCCCCTCACTTTCTAAAAATTAAGCGGGAATACCAGCGCGGACCGTACGAAAATCTGCATATTAAAATAGAGCTGAACCCGCTTCGCAGCAGCCGCGAAAAAGGTACGGCCATCACAATTCATTTTGAAGGTGTGGCACGCGGGTTTATGGGCTCAGTGCGTACAAAACGTCATTTTTCGGCACATTTCCGGCGAAAGTTAAAAAAAATCATTCAGAAGTATGATGATTCTATCGTCGGCCACAGATTTCCCGAAGGAAACCGGCCGTTTTGGAAAACCCGTAATCCGGGTAAATGGAGTACGCTTTTGGATCATCTTACCGCCGCCAGTAAAGAGCCGGAACTTTCTCGCCGGATCATCGAACACCTTCGGTTCGGTGACGAGCAGGATCTGAAAGTTATCAACCCGATTCAATTGGCTAAAATGTGGGCATTTCCCCTGCATCGTGTGCTGGAAACCGGGTACCAGGCGGTTCTGCTAAACATCATGAACATGGAGTGGCGGCAGATCTGTCCAACGTGCAGGCGTACGTTAAAAATTTCGCGAAAACTGGATGAAATAAGCAGCTCTCACTACTGCAGGCATTGCGGTGACACCGTGCATTTTGACCTGAATAATTCAACTCAGCTCGTTTTTAAATGTCATCCGCTGATCCGAAAGCTGAGTGAAGATACCTACTGTGTTTCCGGCCCTCACGATCGCGACCACGTGCTGCTGCAGCAATACATTCAGCCGGGCACAAAACATTTTGTACAACTAAACCTTCCCAAAGGCGATTTCCGTGTCCGAACAGATACTCTCGACCGGGATATGCATGTAAAAGCTGACATCAACGGTCTGGATAACGTCACCATGACGCTCGAAAAAGGGGAAGGAGAAGATGATTATACTCCTCTCAATCCCCGTTCCGATATGATCATCAAGAACCGGACTGACAATCCGCTGCTTGTTTCTGTGGAGGACACAAATTGGGCCGCATATGGCGTTTCGGCTGCAGAAGTTACATCTCAGCAACTGTTTCGCGACTGTTTTCCAAAAGAGCAGCTCCGTCCCTCTCTGAAAATGAAGTGCACGGAACTAAGTGTTCTCTTCACAGATCTCATCGATTCCGCATCGATTTATACCAAAGGCGGTGATGAAGAGGCGATCAGCCGGGTGATGGATCATTTTGAGGTTTTGCGGCAGATCATTCGTGAAGAGCGCGGGGCCGTTGTTAAAACCATCGGGGATGCTATCATGGCCGTTTTCCGGAAACCGGATGGAGCCGTTCGGGCATACAGAAAAGCCCAAAAATACTTCAGTTCTGCGGAGAATGCGGAGAATCAAATCAAACTGAAGGGAGGACTGCACTGCGGAAACTGTTATGCAGTAACTCTGAACAACAGGATTGATTACTTTGGCAATACCGTGAACTTTGCCGCTCGCCTTGTTGAAAAAGCAGACAGCGATGAACTTGTGATATCCGACACCACTCTCGCCCATAAAGATCTGCAGCGATTTTTAATGCAGGATGATATTTACTGCGACATCAGCGGTTCAGAATCAAAAATTAAAGGGTTTGGTGATAAACTCCACCCGATCCGGCGGCTTAATCTGCAAAAACCTGCCATGAAACTGGTTATCTAACTTGCCATGAGATAACAATCTATTTCATTTATTCAGTATCAAGTCTCCCCTAAAGAGGCTGTGAGAATTTACACTCTCATTCGTTGGCATTATTTATTTTTTTAGGCGTGTAAGCTTGTATTGAAGCTCCCCTCCCTATCAAGTCCCGTTAGGGCGCGATAGGGAGGGGACGGGGGTGGGTCAGAAAGCCTGGGAGCTGAGAAAATGAAAGAAATCTTAATTTATTTAAGTACATTTATTTGGAAAACAATTTCCTCACAGCCTCTCTAAGGGGGACTTTTTTCTCCATAATTCAAGAATCGAACTGAGGTCTTGAGATAACAATCTTATTTCCCTCCCCTATTCAACAAAATGCTTTTGCATAAAGTAAATTATCTCTATTCTCTTTCTACACCTGTGCTAAGCTGATACAATAGAAACACACGTTTCATCACATAGTACTTTGAAACGTGAAATGTCACGAAACAGACCTTAATGTAGTTATATATATTTATTAATCGGCGGTATCAGGTTGTGCAAACAGAGAGCTCCTAAATTTTTAAAAATCAATACAGTCTTTATGCAGAACAACATCAAACCATCAAAATCGCACCCCAGTATTGGTTCACATACCTCAACTATGGAGTCCAAAAAACGGATTGGTCTGATAGCGCACGATTATCGAAAACTTGATCTGCTCGACTGGGCCGAGTACAACAGTGACATCCTGAAAAAACATGAGCTGTTTGGTACCGGTACTACCGGCGGTTTGATACAGGAGAAAATCGGGCTCCCGGTTCACCGGTTTAAAAGTGGTCCGCTCGGGGGTGACCTTCAGATCGGGGCGGCAATCGCTGAGGGAAAGCTGGATCTGCTGATATTTTTCTGGGATCCTCTCCAGGCACAGCCGCACGATGTTGATGTAAAAGCCCTGCTCCGAATGGCAATCGTCTATAACATTCCGCTTGCCTGTGACCGCTCCTCGGCTGACTTTTTAATCACTTCCCCACTGATGGATGAACCGTATGAACGTTATTTGGTGGATTATGGGGATAGGCTCAGCAATGAGAATAAATAGATAACTCTACATTAATACAATTGTCACGGATTTGAACAGACACCAATGAGTACTTACTGTTGCGGGAACAAGCCGCAGGGAAAATGGATTCACTCATTTTTTTAGGAGAGCAGTCGGCCAACGGAAAAATCCCTTACCTAACAGTCAAGAGATACCGAATTGGAGTCAAACATGACGTAATTGATGAGACATCTTCGTTTTGAACAGTCTCAGAATATTTAAAAAACTATGTTGAAAACTACTTTTATGAGAATGTATTTAGAGAATCAATTCTAAACTTTAGCTATCGTTAACTGCAGGTCATTTTAATTTATACCTAAATATTAATTCCAGCAGCCCATTTCTTCATCCTAATACTCAAGACTGTGCCTTTCTTTTTGACAATTATCTCCAGAAATAATTTTTTTTACTCGTCTTAGTATTTAATAGATAAATCATATCACTAATTAAAGCTAAATTATTTAATTAATTTAGCTTTAATTTTAAAAATATTAATAAACATTCAAAGAAAAGGGCTTCCCTTTTGATTAGAAATTAATTTATTTAGGTAAAAAAGAATTTATTTATATTTAATTAATTAAAATTTTCAATTTTGAATTAATTTATTTGTTGAAATTGTCAATTTTAATGATTTGATTAGCCTGTCGTTGCTTGATATTTAATTTTGTTAATCAAATCTAAAATTGCTCAATATGAAGAAAAGCTACACTTACCTTAATTGGTGTTTCGTGTTTTTGACACTATTCTTCTTAAACACCACTTTCAATACAACAGCATTCGCACAAAATGCCACACTAACCGGGCAAGTAATCGATAGGCAAACTGGTGAAAGCTTACCCGCTGCAAATGTTATAATCGAAGAATTACAACGTGGAACAGCTACTGACATGGATGGTGAGTACACGATTGAAAACATTGAACCGGGCACATATACTGTTATTGCAAATTTCATTGGTTACCGCGCATCAGAGCAGACTGTAGAGTTATCTGCTGACGAAGTATTACAGCTGGACTTTGAGTTGCAATCTGATATGATTGGTTTAGATCAGGTTGTGGTAACTGGGCAAGCAGGTATGACCAGGCAACGCGAAATTGGCAGTTCTGTTGGTAGAATTCAGGCTGAAAACTTGATCGGAAGTACCAGTAATGTAGAAAGTATGATTCAGGGACAGGTCGCTGGGGTAAATATCATGCAAACTGCCGGCTCTTCAGGTGCAGGTGGTCAAATACGGATCAGAGGTAATGTCAGTGTGAGTATGAGTAATCAGCCTTTGATTTACATAGACGGTATTCGATTGCGTAGTGAACCATATCCTAACAATGTTCCTCCAGTAGGATTTGCCGGACGAGGAGCGAATGTACAATCCACCCCAATCAATGACATTATTCCTGCAGATATTGAAAATGTTGAAATCATTAAAGGAGCTGCTGCTACTACTCTATACGGTTCTGAAGCTGCTGCAGGTGTGATTCAAATATTTACTAAAATGGGTTCCAATATTGACCGGCCTATCTGGCATGCAGAAGTTGAACAGGGTGCTAATTTCATGAGACCTTTTGGAACTGATGAAGTGCCATATATTTTTTTAGATCCCTGGCTGAGAACCGGGCATTCACAGAGATATTCTATGTCGGTGAGGGGCGGAGATGACAGAGTTCAATACTATGTCTCAGGTAATTTTTCAGATAGTGAGGGTGTTTTACCAAACGACACTGAGGATAAATATGCACTCAGGGCAAACTTCAGATCACAGTTAGCCGAGAATCTTTACCTTAGAGTAAATAGCGCGTATACACGGCATGCCATTATAAATACTGCATCTGGTAATAATGCCCAGGGTTTAACTCTAAATGCCTACAGACAGGATCAAAACTATATCGGTTCGAGCCGAATAGAGGATATAGATCAATTTCTGGATTACGATATCCAGACAAATAACAATCGGTTTATGGTTGGAGGCACTTTGAATTACCAACAGGCTTCTAATTTGGACCATGATTTTACTGTTGGTTATGATTATGCTGATAGCGACCTGTTTCAGCAAAGACCTGTTGGATTTCCAGGAGCTACACAAGGAATCCGCTCCAACCAACGATGGAATTACACTACACTCACTTTAGACTATACCGGTACTTATAATTGGAGAATAAATCCAGATTTACGATTTAATTTTGCTTGGGGTGGTGAAACCGTTCAGACTCGTGAAGCATCCGTTACCGGGCATGCCGAAGAGTTTCCCGGACCTGGTGAACCGACGCTCACAAGCGGTGCTCGAACACTGAGTTTTGAAGACCGGATTCGGATCATCACTGGCGGCTTTTTCGGCCAGTCGGTTATCGACTTCAAAGACAGATACTTTTTGACTCTGGGATTAAGAGTCGATGGAAACAGTGCATTTGGTGAAGATTTAGGACTTCAGCCTTATCCCAAGGTGAGTTTTTCCTACGTTCTGTCTGATGAAAGCTTTTGGGACAACAGTCTTGGTACACTCCGCCTTAGAGCCGCATATGGACATGCTGGCCGCGCCCCGGGAGCATTTGACGCTGTCCGTACCTGGTCTCCTGTTGGGTGGGGTGAACGTGTTGCATACCGGGCAGCAAATGTTGGGAATCCCGATTTAGGCCCTGAAAGAACCAAGGAAACTGAATTTGGAATAGATCTTTCTACATTCAATGACCGGTTAAATATTGATTTTACATACTACTACCAAAACACTACAGATGCACTATTCAATGTACGGCAAATACCTTCTCAGGGATTTTTATCAAGCCAGCTTGAAAATATTGGCGAATTGGAAAATCAGGGTATTGAGCTGACTATTAATGGTAAAATTGTCGAACGAAGCAACTTTGGATGGAATGTCGGTTTAAATTTAGCGACTAACCAAAGCAAAGTACTTGATTTAGGAGAGGCTGCTAACTTCAGCCTGGATGGAAATCATGGCTGGATTGTTGAAGGTCAGCCTGTGCCTGTTATCAGGGGTGATAGAATTACAAATCCTAATGAAATTGGTGAGCCTAATTTAGAAGAAAATTACCATTACGGGCCAAACGAACCTACGCATATTATTGGCATAAGCACTTCATTTGATCTGCCTTACGGAATCACTCTTAGCGCAAGAGGAGAATATCAGGGTGGGCACTACATCTATGATGGTGCATCTCTCAATACTCTCGCCCGCGGTGTTCAGTTCCCCACCTGTTTCGACGCATTCGACCTCATTAATGCCGGGCAATCAGATCAGTTAACTGCACTTGACAGATCACGATGTATCCCCACCAACGTAAGGTCTGATTGGTTTATTTATCCGGCAGACTTCTTCAAGCTTCGTGAACTATCACTCAGAATCCCACTGCCTATTGACCTGGGGCCTCACGGATCATCTACGTTTACTGTTACAGGAAGAAATTTATGGACTTGGAAAAACTCTGAATTCCCAATTTTTGATCCTGAGATTACGTGGAGAGGTGCTGGTGATGCCACACGTCAGATTTTTGAGCATATCCCTCCGGCAGCATCACTGACTGGAACTTTAAGGGTTACATTTTAATGAAGTCAATCAAATTTAATTTATACGGTAATACAATGAAAAAAATACAGCCTAAACCTAAATTTAATTGGTATTGGAACCGCATAATCAGTGTTGGACTATTGGTCTGTTTTATTACCATTTTAACAGCCTGTGATTTTGAGGTTACGAACCCCGGCCCTGTTCAGGATGAATTCCTGAATGAACCCGGTGCACGGCAAGCCATCGTAAATGGTATTGCCAGAGATCTATCGGATGCACTCAACTGGGTAGGTTTTAGAAGTGCAGCAGTAACCCGGGAAATTCACCCCTCAGGATCTACCTTCTCTTATGGTATATCTCCAAGAGCACAGGTCGGTTTGCTGCCCGATGATGAAACCGATACCTATTGGGATTTTTCTCAACGTTCACGGTGGACTGCCAGTCACGCTATAGAACGCTTACAAGAAACTATGGAACAAGAAGAGTTCAACAGTTCAGAGCTTGTTGCCCAAGCTTATTTATGGCAGGGCTATGCAAATAGGCTATTGGGAGAAAATTTCTGCCGTGCTGTAATTGACGGTGGTGAACCAGAAAATTACCAGGCTTTTTTAAATCACGCTGATGAAGCTTTTACGAATGCAATTTCATCTGCACAGGCTGTGGGCGACCCCGATATTGAACTTGCCGCTCTTGCTGGCAGGGCATCTGTAAGAAGATATTTGGGTGACTTTCCAGGTGCCGTGGCAGATGCTGAACAGATTCCATTCGAGTTTGTCTTCGAGATGCCATATAACCAGGTCGAACAGGATCAACACAACAGAATTTTTGAATCCTCAGCTGACAACCCATACAGAGCACATACCGTTTGGCAAACGTACTATGAAGAATACTTTGAAGAATTCAATGACCCACGAACTCCCTGGGGATTTGACCCGGACAGACCAGTAGGAGACGCTGCTGTTGGAAACCTTGGAAATGTGCCCTGGTATTTTCAACTGAAATATGACAGCCCCGATGATCCAATAAAATTATCATCCGGTAGAGAAATGGTACTAATCGAAGCAGAAGCTGAATTATCTTCTGGAAACTGGGCAGACGCTATGACACTAATCAATAGCTTGCGAAATGATGTAGGTGTTGATGAATGGGTTGCTGCTAACGAAACTGAAGCGTGGACCTACCTGAAAAGAGAACGAGGTATTGAACTTTGGCTCGAAGCAAGACGCCTGGGTGATTTGAGGTTATGGGACGAGAATAATACACCGGGGGAACTTCACCCATTGGAGGCTCAAGGAGGAGAGTTACCACTGAGCAGTGATAGAAGTCTGTGCTTCCCTATACCTGAATCAGAACTGGATACGAATCCAAATATTTAAAAAATTTATTGTGTGACATCCCTTTTTTTAAACAACTGATGTTTTAACTAACAATCTATTTTAAACCACCATGACTATAACACATACAAATCTTAGAGCCCGGATTCTGCTGCTATTGTCGATTTTGTACCTGGCTGCATCTAGCCTTTCAGCCCAGAACATACCTGAACCGGCAGACATCATCGGCTTCGATCCTGGAACTGATTACAAACTGGCGGATTACGTACAACTGGAAGAGTATTACAAAGCTGTTTCAGCTGCCAGCGACAGGATTATTATGGAAGAGATAGGAAGCACGCATCACAACAATACACTTTGGCTTTTGACGATTTCAAGTCCCGAAAATTTAGCTAACCTGGATCACTATCGTGATATAAGCAAAAGTCTTGCACTCGCAAAAGATCTCGATAATGATGAAGCTAAAGAGTTAGCACGAGAAGGAAAAGCTGTAGTCTGGATCGATAGCGGACTCCATTCCCCCGAGCTGGCACATGGGCAACATAATCCGGCTTTTGTATATCATATGGCAACAGATCAATCTGAAGAGACCCTTGAAATGCTTGACGAAGTTATACTTCTGAACATGCCAATGATGAATCCGGACGGTCATGAAATCGTGGTAGACTGGTATAGAGAACAGAGGGATACAGAGTTTGAACTTACATCTCCGCCCGTTGTCTATCATGAGTACATTGGTCATGATAACAACCGCGATTGGTATATGCTTTTGCAGAATGAATCTCAGGCTGTAGCTAAGGTTCTATACGAGAGCTGGTATCCACAGATCGTACTGAATCATCACCAGATGGGTGAGATGCCCCCAAGAATGTTTATTCCACCTTTTGATGACCCGGTGAATCCAAATATCCCTGCTTTAGCTGTCAGAGGCACTAATCTTGTTGGCGAACACATGGCAAACAGGTTTGCTTCAGAAGATAAACCCGGAATTATACAAGGGATTACATTTAATATGTGGTGGAACGGAGGAATGCGAACTGTCCCGTATTTTCATAACATGGTTGGAATTTTAACAGAATCTACCCACCGCTCACCAGTGCCCAAGTATTGGGATGAAGAAGATATACCAGATACAATCGTTCGAGGCAGCAATGTGATTCCAATGAAAGAACCCAGCATTTTTTATCCCGATCCCTGGGAGGGTGGCTGGACTTCCCTTGGTGAAATGGTAGAATATCACACAACAGCTTCTCTTGGTGTGATGGATATAGCCGCCAAACGAAAGTACGACTGGCTCTATAATATTTACCTGATGGGGCGAAATGCGATTGAACTTGGACAAAGTCAGTCGCCATACGCTTATATCATACCCCCGGATCAATGGGATGCTCCCGAAGCGATCGAGATGCTGAAAGTTTTAAAAAGAGGAGGAATCGAAATAAGTAAAACAACCGCTTCAACTTCTTATAACGGTGAATCATTACCCGAAGGAAGCTACATTATTTATACATCTCAGGCTTTCAGACCCCACCTGATCGATTTAATGGAGCCTCAATCGTATCCAGACAGGCGTCTATACCCTGATGGCCCTCCCGAACCACCTTATGATATGGCAGGCTGGACACTGCCCCTGCAGATGGGTGTAACTGTTGTTCGTATTGAAGAATCTATAGATGTGGATAGTGAAGTTGTGGAACAAATCGATCCTTTTGAAGCAAATCTTGATGGAAACAGCTCATATGGATTTTTGATACCGTCAAACTCCAATATGTCTGCTAAAGTTGTTAATAGTTTGATAAACGATCACACGATCTATCGAACCGCTGAAGACTTTACTTATCAAGGTTCTACCTATCAGGCAGGTTCTTTTATCATTGAAAGTAATGGCAACAGTTCTGAAACTGCTATGCAAAATCATGCCAGTGATCTTGGATTATCGATGACAGGGTTAGGTCAAACACCAAATGTGGAAAAAAAGGAACTGAATACGCCAAATATTGCAATGTATCAATCATGGACGGCAAATATCGATGAGGGATGGACCCGTTGGGTATTTGATAATTATGGATTCAGTTACACAACTCTCAGAGACCAAGACGTACGCACTAATGATTTGTCTGAATATGATATTATTATTCTACCGGCACAAGAGCCCGGCTCAATACTTTCAGGGAATGACCCGGGATCTATGCCTGAACAATACGTGGGTGGATTGGGTTTAGAGGGCGCAATAAACCTGAAGAGGTATGCAGAAGGTGGAGGAACAATATTAGGTTGGGATGGCGCCACTGATTTCTTAATCAATAATTTTGGATTGCCAGTCCGTAACCATCTTCTGAATGTTGCTCGTGATGATTTTTTTATCCCGGGATCTATCGTCAAATTAACCTCAGACAATACTCACCCCATCGCTTATGGCATGCAGGATGAACATGGCGCATTTTTTGTAACCAGAAGGGGGAGTCAAAGCAGATCATTTACAATTATTGAACCCGCCGAAGCAGAAGATCGCCGTGGAGCTGAACCTGATGTTGAAGTATTTGCACATTTTGCAGAAGAAGATATTTTAATGAGCGGGTGGGCCTTAGGAGAGGATAACTACCTTGCCGGTAAACCAGCTGCTTTAAGAGTAGGTCTTGGAGAGGGATCCGTAATTTTATTGGGTATCAGGCCACAGTTGAGGGCACAACCCAGGGCCACATTTAAATACATTTTTAATTCAATATATGAATCAGCAACAGTTGAGACACCAGCGGAAAGCGCGGACTAAACGGAAAAAACGCTTAGCATTTACCAGTTACATTACTTAAATCTTAACAACGATATTTTCACAATGAGTTCAAAATATTACAAACTGATTGGTTTTCTTTTCGCTATTCTTTCTTGCTTGGTTATTTCTGCAACAGCACAGCAAAACTATGAGGAATTTGAGTTGGATAGCCAATACACAAATGAAATTGAATCTTTGGTGGGGAAGGCTACTATACAACAAGCCTTCACTTTTATTGAAGAATTTGATGAGCAGACGGTCCAGAATCAAATATTGATCAATGAGATCCCTGCACCGCCTTTCATGGAAGATGTTCGTGCTGAAAAATACCTTGAAATGATGATGGCATATGGACTAACCGATGTCTCTATTGATGAAGAGGGTAATGTTATTGGTAAAAGGCCCGGAACTACGGGAGAAAAGACTATCGTAATCTCTGCTCATCTGGATACCGTTTTTCCTGAGGATACAGATGTGACTGTTGAAGTCAGAAATGATACACTCTATGCGCCCGGCATTACAGATGACGCCAGAGGATTGACCACTGTGCTAACCATTCTAAAAGCGTTGCAAGAAGTTGAAATTCAGACAGAAGCAGATATCTGGTTTGTAGGAACGGTGGGTGAAGAGGGTTTAGGAGATCTGAGAGGAGTGAAACACTTATTCAGGGAAGGAGGACCTCAAATTGATTCTTTTATATCTATCGATGGAAGCAACGATCAAAGAATCGTTAATAAGGCACTTGGTTCACACCGGTACCGTGTAACTTTTGAGGGACCGGGAGGACACTCCTGGGGCGCTTTTGGAACCGCAAATCCAGCCCATGCGCTCGGAAGAGCAATTTACCACTTTGAGGAAGCAGCTTCCGAGTTTGTTAAAGAAGGACCAAGAACAAGTTACAATGTCGGCAGAATTGGCGGCGGTACTTCAGTCAATTCGGTCCCGTTTTCCAACTGGATGGAGGTTGACATGAGGTCTGAAAGTCAACAACAACTTCAGCAAATTGATCAGCTTTTGCACGAAGCGGTAGACAAAGGTATACGTGAAGCAAATGAAATAAAAACAGAAGGCCGTAACCTCACGGTTGATATGGATATGATTGGAGACCGACCTTCTGGGGAAATCTCACCCGATACACCTTTTATTCAAAAAGCTATTGCTGCTTCTCAATATTTCGGTTACGAACCAGAACTCAGGCGATCATCAACGGATTCAAATGTACCCATATCTTTGGGCATTCCATCTATGACGCTCGGTGGCGGCGGAAGTAGTAGTGGGGCTCACTCACTTGACGAGTGGTGGTATAACGATGATGGCTATATAGGCATACAAAGAGCATTTTTAATACTAATCTCTCAGGCAGGTTTATCTGAATAAATTTCATTCCAGTTTATTATTGAACCACTCAGAGACAACATCCAAGGGTATACCTTTAGTTAATCTCTCAAAATCAACGAATTAGTAATTTTTACTAAATGATTTTTTTATCGAGGGTTCAGAACTGTATCCATTTGCTACACTTTTATGTCCATCTTAGTGGATTTCCGAAACATATCGCATTAACAGATAAACCGTATGAACGTTATTTGGTGGATTATGGAACTCGATTGAAGAGCGATTCAGATTAATGAAAAGATTTTTTTAACAGAGATTAATTCTGACATCTACCGATCTCAATCAAAACCGGTTTCGGAGGATCTCCCAGATTTTTTCTACAAGCTCAATCAGTTTGGAAAGCAGTGCACGGATGGGGCTCTCATCATCAAGGCTCCCAGAGATATTTGAAGCAGTGCTTTCCAGCATATAACCTATTTCAGAGTAACTATTTCCAGAAAGAATCTGGCTGAAAGTGTCAGCTAAATCAGTGAGTGCGTCCAATAAACGATCCGGGTACGTAATTTCCGGAGAGACCGCAAAAACAAAGGGAAGAAACAGGAATATGAGAATAAAATACTTTAGCGGGTTTTTCATGACTGCTCTCATTCTGGATTCAAAGACAAGACTAAAGGTATGATCCAAAAAACAGAATTTCCTTACACTAATTTTGTAGATTTTAATGAAATCTGCAAAAAATAATCTGACTATTCTTCAAAATCGACAAAATATTTTTTCATTGTTTGAGAATCTTTATGAACCTGCTTATAAAATTCAAATAACAATTCTATCACCAATCAATTATTGATAGAAGGTCAAGCTAATTCAGGGATTTACAATGAATCACATGAGACAGCTCACCACTGATATGATACTTCTATGATCTAAAAACTTAGAATTCCTTACACTTTTTTTTGCATTCCGATACCATTTCTACCAATTTATTGAGGAGTACAAAATCAAACATTAAAATATTTGGGCAAACCCGAGAAGATCATGAACCGCCTCTCAAAAGAAAAATCCCCCTACCTTCTTCAGCACGCCAATAATCCTGTGGATTGGTTTCCCTGGGGAGATGAAGCCTTTGAAGAAGCAAAACGGCGCGACTGTCCCGTTTTTTTATCGATTGGATACGCCACCTGCCACTGGTGCCACGTGATGGAGCACGAAAGTTTCGAAGATGAACAGGTGGCCGAACTAATGAACGACGCCTTTGTGAACATCAAAGTGGATCGTGAGGAGCGTCCCGATATCGACAATACCTACATGACCGTCTGCCAGATGCTGACCGGCCAGGGCGGATGGCCTCTTACCATCATCATGACCCCGGACAAAGAGCCTTTCTTCGCCGCCACCTACATCCCAAAACAATCCAACCAAAGAATGCAGGGGATGATTGACTTCGTCCCGCAGATCAGCAAAATCTGGATGGAAAAGAGAGAACGGGTGATGGATTCCGTATCTAAAATTAAGAATGGATTCTCGAAATCTCTGGATCTCGGCTCTTCAAAGGGGAATTTGTCGGATGGAATCACAGATAAAGCCGTACACCTTCTGAAAGGACGGTTTGATGAAGCTCATGGCGGATTTGGATCTCAGCCCAAATTTCCATCTCCCCACAATTTGCTCTTTCTGCTCCGATATGCCGATTTTCATAATGATACAGAAGCCCTTGAAATGGTGGAAAAAACGCTGACACAGATGCGCCTGGGCGGAATATGGGATCATATCGGAGGCGGTTTCCATCGCTATTCAACCGATGCAGAGTGGCTGCTACCCCATTTTGAGAAGATGCTCTATGATCAGGCGATGCTGCTTCTCACCTATGCCGAAGCGTGGCGCAACACCGAAAATCCGCTCTACAAAGAGACCTGTTACGATATTTTCCGCTACCTGAATCGAAAAATGAAATCCCCGGAGGGTGGTTATTATTCAGCCGAAGATGCCGACAGTGAGGGCGAAGAGGGAAAGTTTTACGTATGGGAGAAGGATGAAATACTGGATCAACTCATGGATCACGATGCAGAAACGTTTTGTGAAATTTACAACATCCGGGAGAAAGGTAATTTCAGGGATGAGGCGACCGGTCAGTTTACCGGCAAGAACATCCCCCACCTGAACGAACCCCTGGAAACGATCGCTGAAAAACGCGGAGAGAATCCCGCCGACCTGGAAAAAAGAATGCAACAATGCCGGAACCTGCTGCATGATTCCCGCGAGACGCGCGTCTACCCGCTGCTGGATGACAAAATCCTCACCGACTGGAACGGGCTTCTGATGGCCGCTCTGGCTGCGGCCGGAGCAATTTTTGAGGATACAGAGTTCACAGAAGCCGCCATCGGGATTGAAAAGTTTATCAGCGAAAAAATGACCGGTAAAAGCGGGGCGCTTCTCCACCGATTTCGAGATGGGGATGCAGCGATCGAAGGAATGGCCGATGATTACTGTTCGGTCATCTGGGGATTGATAGAGCTTCATCAAACCACGTATGATCCTCACTATTTGGAAAAAGCGATCTGGCTTCAGGACAAATTCAGCGAACAGTTTCTGGATACCGAGTATGGCGGATATTTCTTCACTTCAGAATCAGGAGAAACCCTGCTGGGCCGCCAGAAAGAGATTTATGACGGAGCTCTCCCCTCCTCCAACTCCATCGCCGCCCTGAACACATTTCGCCTCGCCAGGCTTACCGGAAACATGGATTACGATTCAGCTTCAGAACAGATCTTCAGCGCATTTTCGAAAGTGATAGAGGATAATCCGGCAGGTTACACATCTGCGCTTACCACCCAGCTGGTAAAAGAGAATCAGCCGGTTGAGGTTGTGATCTCCGGCAGCCGTGATTCCGAAGAATTCAACCGGGTGATCGGTGTGATGCATAAAGCGGACCGGTGGAAACACTCCCTGATTTTAAAAACGCCGCAGAATTCAGAGAAGACTGAACAGCTCTCCCCTTTCCTACAATCATTTCCCGGTGATGAAAAGATTGCGATTTACGTCTGCCGGAATTTTGCCTGTGAACAGCCCGTTCACACTGCAGAGGATCTGCAAAATTTGCTTGATGATTTTGGGTGATATGATTGAAAGCCGTAAATGCATCTTTCTGAGAGACTAAATAGGTTACTTTAATAAAGATATTGCCTAACTCTTTTTTTACCGCGTGGGCGCAAAGTCGCCGGGTTTGTAAATGGAGTGAACTGATAAAAATAGATTACACTTCATGAAAACTATGCGGCCTCTTATGTTTGTGGCCCAAAAAACGATCGCATCTATATACCTGAATTCCTAAAAACCACCAGACATCTTGAAAACCACCCTGAAATCTCCTGACGGACTCTCCATCGCCGCAAAGAAACTGGAAGGAAAATCACCTGCAGTGATATTTATGCCCGGTTTTTTCTCCAACATGGAGGGAACCAAGGCCACTTATCTTGAGGCGATGTGCCGGGAGCGCGGTCAGGCGTACGTCCGGTTTGATTACCGGGGCCATGGCCAGTCAGATGGGAAGTTCGAAGATGGCACCTTTACCGACTGGCTGAATGATACCCTCCTCGTACTGGATGAACTTGCAGAAGCGCCAGTGGTTGCGGTCGGCTCTTCGATGGGCGGCTGGATCGCCCTGCTGGCAGCACTGAAGCGTCCGGATAAAATCCGCGGATTGGTGGGCATCGCCTCCTCCCCCGATTTCACTGAAGATATCTGGCACCACCGCATGACGGAAGAGCAGCGGCAATTAATGGACAAACAGGGATTCATCGCCCAGTCCAGTGCGTACAGGGACGAACCGGTTATCATCACAAAAAAGCTGCTTGACAGCGGCAAAAATCATCTCCTTTTACACAAACCATCCATCAACCTGGATATCCCCGTTTTCCTCATCCATGGCAAAAAAGATGCGGATGTTCCCTGGAAAAAATCACAAAAACTATACCGCCTGATTGGCAAAGAGAACTGCAAACTAATTCTTGTCCCGGACGGAGAACACCGGCTTTCGAGGGATGAGGATTTGGAGCTGATTGGCGGGGTTGTTGAGAGGATCTTGAAAAAAGTTTAGTTCGGACTCACCCCTGTCCCCTCTCTATCCCATAATAATACAGTAACTTAACTAAGCACTTTCACTTCTCACTTTTCCCTTTTCTCTCCCCCATTATTAAAATTTTCAGGAAAAGTGTAAGGAATTTATCAAATCCTGATCATATGTAAAGAGTGTTGGTATTCAAGAGATTGGCGCACAAGAGAAAATAAAACTACAAATTTTGGGAGATACGATGAACAAAGAACTGTTTCCAAAAGAGATTATTGAAAATTCACAAGAACACAATTTTTCAATCCATTCGGTACGCTCCAGGGTCATCTACTCCACGATTGTACTTTCGCTTATCGGGATGTTTGCTCTCCTGCCATTTATCTACACGGATGTTGGTGTTCGAAGCCAGGGGATGGTCCGGCCGGTTACGGAAGTTATTCAGATCGCCTCCCCGGTGTCGGCCCAGATCACATCCCTTCAAGCAAAAGAAAACAGCCGCGTGCAAAAGGGAGATATTCTCCTCAAGCTCGATGATGCGGACATCCAGCAGCAACTGCGTTTTAACAGATCGCGTTTTGAGCAGCTATCTAATTTTATTCAAGATTTAAATACGCTAACGAAATCCGTCTCGATCCAATCTGTACCAATAGATGACTTGAAAACCGTGCGGTTTAAACAAGAAACCTTGGAATTCCGTCAGCAACTTGAAAATCAGCAGCAGCTTATAGACCAGCAAAAAAGGCTGCTTGAACGTGAGACTAATTTGTACAATCGGGATGCCATCAGCCTGCTCTCTCTTGAGGAACGGCAGCATCAGCTTCAATTTGAAGAGAACAAATTGAAGCTGCTCACAGAGCAACAGTTCAACAGATGGAACCGGGAGAAAGACACGTTTCAGAAAGAGCGTGATGAGATTGAAGCTACATTCAATCAGCTTTCCAATGAAAAACGCCGGTATGTCATACACTCGCCCGTGACCGGCACCCTTCAAAATACAAACGGTTTGTTAGAGAACAGTTTTGTATTTGTGAACCAGGCGATCGGAGAGATATCGCCTGATACAACTTTGATAGCCGAAGTTTACGTCCTGCCAAATGAAATCGGTCTTCTCAGACCAGGATTACCCGTACGATTTCAAATTGATGCTTATGACCACAATCAATGGGGCACGGCTACCGGAAAGATTGAAAGCATTTCAACGGATATACTCGTAAGCGAAAATACCCCGATGTTCAAAGTTCGCTGTTCGATCGACCAAACCTATCTTGAATTGTCAAATGGTTTTAAGGGTGAAATAAAAAAAGGAATGACCTTCCAGGCCCGGTTTGTAATCAATCGAAGAAGCCTGTTTCAGCTGTTATATGATAATATGGACGATTGGCTCAATCCGTCCTGGTCTGCTACACAGGATAATAATTCCCGGCTAACTCATATAAATCAGTCATCATGAACAAGAGAAAAATAGGTGTAAAACAGCACGATATCACCGATTGCGGAGCCGCATGCCTTGCCTCCGTTGCAGCTCACTTTGGTCTTGAGATGCCCATTTCAAAAATTCGTCAGTACGCCTCAACCGACAAAAAAGGAACCAACATTCTTGGAATGATTGAAGCCGCTGAGGCTCTTGGCTTTTCTGCAAAAGGGGTGAAAGGTGAGTTTGAGAGTTTGTTTGAGATACCCACACCAACCATAGCCCATGTGGTTGTAAAAGAGGTTCTTCATCACTTTGTGGTTATCTATAATGCCACCGACAAATTTATTGAAGTGATGGATCCGATGGACGGAAAGCTCCACAGAGTGCCTTACGATGAGTTCAGGAAACAGTGGACCGGTGTCCTGGTTTTAATCATGCCGGATGAATCCTTTGTAGCCAGGAATGAAAAGCATTCCATTTTAAGCAGGCTTTGGTTCCTACTCAAGCCTCACCGAACTGTTCTGCTCCAGGCAACTGTCGGTGCGGCGGTGTTTACCCTCATCGGACTCTCTACCGCCATCTACGTTCAACTCATCGTGGATCATGTCCTTTTAGACGGCAATCGCAATCTGCTGAACCTCCTGGGTGTAGGAATGATTGCATTGGTTTTGCTGCAAATATTTATTGGAGTGGCAAAAACCGTTTTCACTCTCAAAACCGGTCAATTGATCGATGCGCGGCTCATACTGGGATACTACAAACATCTTCTTAAATTGCCCCAGCGCTTTTTTGATACGATGCGGGTTGGAGAGATTATCTCCCGGATAAATGATGCCGTAAAAATCAGAACCTTCATAAATGATGTAGCGATAAATATCATCGTCAGTATCTTTATTGTGCTTTTTTCATTCGGGTTGATGTTTACCTACTACTGGAAACTCGGGCTCGTGATGCTGGCGATCATACCGGTTTATACGCTGATCTATTTTATTACCAATCAGCTAAACAAGAAAACTCAGAGAGAGTTGATGGAAAATGCTGCTGACCTTGAATCTCAGCTGGTTGAATCCCTCAATTCAGTACGCACCATTAAGCAGTTCGGCCTTGAGAATTTTGCCAACATGAAAACTGAAACCCGATTTGTACGGTTGCTGAAGACCGTCTACAGATCAGGATTAAATTCGGTTTTTTCGGGTAACGCATCCCAGTTTTCATCGAGGGTTTTTACAATCATTCTGTTATGGGTCGGTGCAATCTTTGTTCTTGAGGGAGACATCACCCCGGGTGAACTTCTCTCCTTCTACGCCGTCATCGGTTATTTTACCGGTCCGGTGAGTGATTTAGTTGGCATGAACAAAGTCATTCAGGATGCGATGATAGCTGCCGACCGTCTGTTTGAGATTATGGATCTTGAGAAAGAAGAGCAGGGTCAAAAAGTTGAGTTAAAAAAGGATTTCATCGGGGATATTACTTTCCGGGATATTCACTTCAGATATGGCTCAAGAGTTGATGTTTTTACAGGATTGAACCTGGTGATTCCTAAAGGAAAAGTGACTGCATTTGTGGGTGAAAGCGGATCCGGAAAAACCACACTGGTTAACATCCTCCAAAAAATGTACCCGATCGATTCCGGTCAGATCGTCATCGGAGATCTGAATATAGCTCATATCGATACACAGAGCCTTAGAGATATCATCTCAGTCGTTCCGCAAAAAATTGATCTTTTTGCAGGAAATGTGATTGATAATATTGCCGTAGGCAGGTTTGAACCGGATATGGAAAAGATCATTACCATCTGTAAAAGACTTGGAATCCTCACCTTTATTGAAGAGTTACCCAACGGGTTTGAAACCTACCTTGGTGAAAATGGAGCCTCTCTTTCCGGTGGCCAGAAACAGCGTATAGCCATTGCGAGAGCGCTCTACAAAGATCCCGAAATCCTTATTCTTGATGAAGCAACTTCATCACTTGATTCGGCCTCTGAGCAGTACGTTCAACAGACGATTAACTACCTGCGTGAAGAGAACAAAACCGTCATCCTGATTGCCCACCGATTAAGCACGGTTTTTATGGCGGATAAGATCTGTGTACTTGAAAACGGGGAGCTTATTGAAGAGGGAAGTCACCAGGAGCTTATCAATCAAGGCACACTTTATCTGAAGCTGTGGAAAAACCAATTCCCATTCCTAAATGGTGATTTGAAAGGCAAAATCCTCAATATCTAATCTCAGAATACAGACCTATGGCGCTATATAACTACATCAACAGAATAGAACGAATGGACACGCTAATACGCCGCAAATCTACCGGCACACCTAAAGAGCTGGCGGAAAAGCTGAATATTTCAGAACGCTGGCTCTATATCTTTTTAGATGAATTGAGATCTGAACTCAACTGCCCTATACGATACGACAGGAGGCAACGCAGTTACGTTTATGAAATACCCGGCCGGGTCACCATTGGTTTTAAATCTGAAATGGTAAATTAGGAGCTAAAAAAAGTATCCGGCGGAAGAAAATTCAAAAATTTATACTCACTGTATTTATAGGTGCAGTGGGAAATTATATTTTTTTCATAGAAATCAACTTTTGGTTGATATTATATAAACATTAATTAAATAGTAATGATTATGAGAAATATAAAATATCTAAATCATGAAAATCTCAAGAGAACTAATGGAGGTTTTGTGCCAGTAGTAATATTTGGTGTAACATATTCTGCAAAAGCTGTAGCTGGGTATTTTGGGGCTGTTACAGCAGCTTCATCTGGTATTACTTTAGCAGTAATTAATAATAATAGTGACGATAACTCTAAATAAAATAATCATGAATACTGCAATAAAACTACCCAATAATATAAAAGCGAATAATCCTAATAACAATCTTTCACTTTTAGATGATAATGAGTTAAAATCCATAAATGGTGGAGCAAAACCAGTTGCACCTCTTTTTGGGTGGAAAGCTGCTGCACTATTAGTTGGCGGAACAGGCGCTGCAATAATTGTTGGCGTCGCAGGCACATACCTCTTATATAAAGGAGTTGAATATTTATTAACTGATTAAATTTAACCGGTGCAGCGACAGCGTTGCACCGGGATACTTGATTATGGAAAAAATAGCAAAGACAAATTCTACAGTTGATATAGATATCGACGAAATACCAAAAATGAGCATCCGAATTCTACTAATTTTGATTTTTATTGTCTTTCTGCCATATCTATTAATTCATGGAAGTGATTTAAGAGAAGAAATAACAATTTTAAGTCAATTACTTGATGCTTCATTCTTTTCATTCCTGTTTAGGATGGTATTGGTTGGCACAGCATTTGTTGCGGTTTCGATATTAGGCATTTTGATTCATGAAGCTATACATGCAGTGTTTTTCTCTCTTTATTTACCGTCAAAATTCCATGGAGTTAAATTCGGTTTTAACAACGAACATGGAATACCTTATGTCCACATCTTAGAACCGATTAGTGTTCTGGGTTTCAGAATTGGAGCAGTCATGCCCCTGATAATTTTAGGAATTACCCCGGTCACACTTGGTTTGTACATGGGAAGCCTTAGTCTAACGGCTTTTGGAGCATTATTTACAATTAGCGCAAGCGGAGACCTTCTCTTAATTGCAAGAACAAAAGGATTACCATCTGACCAGAAGTTAAAAGACCTTTCTGATAGGATTGGTTTTGAGGTTCTTTAGACCAAAAATCTTAAAAAATGCCGAAAAACCAGATTTTAGGGAGATTGCCATACTTGCGATTACAATTTTCATATTTACAATTGTGGTCAGGAATTGGCCAGCGATCAAGCAGTTTATTTATAGTCTGAGTTTCTTGTAACTGAGGCAATAAATACTGAGAATTTCTCCAAAAAAATCACCTAAAGCCTTTTTTGATACCCATCTTTTCGCTGACAAAAAGTTTTAATCTCTCACATTAGATTATGGGACGACTGCTACTTAGGGTATTACAAAGCACTATGAAGAATAGTTTTTCTATTAACTTAATTACACTAATAAACCATGCTTTACCCACCAGATTATCAATACATAAATATTTACATTATAATTATTTTTACTTCATTAGCTATTGGAGTTATTTTACAAAAATCAGTTGACAAAAATGACCCTGAGAACTCACTAAATAAGTACAAGAGATATACAGCTAATCTTTTTTTTACTATAACTATTTTATCGAC
The DNA here is from genome assembly GCF_003390325.1 of Rhodohalobacter sp. SW132. Taxonomy (NCBI): domain Bacteria; kingdom Pseudomonadati; phylum Balneolota; class Balneolia; order Balneolales; family Balneolaceae; genus Rhodohalobacter; species Rhodohalobacter sp. SW132. Next base: position 199,256 of record NZ_QUOK01000005.1, read on the forward strand.
GGCATACTTTATGGTATTACCGCTTTACTTGTGATTAGATTCGTGAGTTATTTTAATGTAAGGATTGTAAGCCTATTAATTATCATGCAGTTATCGTAATTCTTATCTTCACTCATCAGGTGAACATAAATGATAAACTCTTGGTGCTGTGAATTTTATATTTGAGCTTAGCTCTACACCCAACACATCTTCGGCCGAACTGGCATTTATTGGCGATCAGCTGGGTGTGGAGGGAGCTGTGAAGACCTGTAATATATCCGTTCATTATTTTATAAGCGATTGCACATTAAAACATACAATCGATTATCTCAATGTATGAAAATAATAAAATCAAAATACTTTATTGTTACTACTATATACATTATATATTCTATTTATTATTTAATTACAAGGGATGATTTTACATATAAAATTATTGAAAGCACTGCTATTTACTTCGTGCTTTTAATCGTATTTTTTCTATACGATAAATATTATAAAAATGGCGTTTAAGTTTTAAAGTAATTTACTTCATAACAAAGTTCTTAAATAGAATTATCATGAAAAATGCCAAAAAAACAGATCTCAGGGATTTAGTCATACTCACGATTACAATTTTCATATTTACCCTCGTGACCAGGAATTGGCCTGTGATCAAGCAGTTTATTTTAACTTGAGTTCCTAGTAACTGAGGCAATTAATACTGAGAATGCCTCCTAATAAATCACAAAATAAACAGCTTACCCCCTCTTTCTTCGTGATCCGAAAAAGCAATAGCTTAGAATCTGATTGTTCCACCCGATAGTTCTGCCCGGGTTGAGTGGATTTACTACAATTGAGCCTCTCTTAGTTCCAGTTTTTCACATCCTTTTTTTTAACCATGGAATAGTTACTCCATCCGGTTAGCCCCTTACCTGTTTCCTGTGCAACAATCATCCCGAAAGTGAAAAAATAATGGTGAGTGGAATTCGTAGCACAATCACTTAACAGTTAGAGCTTTATCGATTTCTACTCATCACTCGTAAACACTTAATAATGCAATTGTTGACCACTTCATTATTTATTGTTACCATTTTTCAGATATACGCTGAAACACATTTCGAATAGGTTGAATAGCGTATCGCTATTCAACGTGATGCATATTTTAAGAAAATTAAGGAGAGGGGGTAACCATGAAGGATACAGATACACTTTTAAAAAGGATTAAAACAAAACGCCGCGAGGTTGCTGATTATCTTAATCAGAATGAGCCAAAGCAATCCCGCTACATCATGATCTCAATCGTGGCCGGAACTCTGGCTGCGGCTTTAACGGCCGGACCCGGTTTTGGCGGAAGTGGTTTTATTGATACTGCCAGCGGACTTTTTTCTTTCGGAGTCCCGGTTTGGCAGGTTATCTGTCTGCTCGCTACCCTTCTTTCCATGTCAGCAGTTATCAGCAATGGATTGCTGAAATCCACCGATCTGACATCCAAAATCTCACAGGTCCGCGGCTGCGATGCAAAACTGGAGGGACTGGAAATCATGCTCGATATGGAACAGATTGAACTTAAACAGGCAACTTCACTCTACACACAATATCTGACCGAGATTTCCCACGTCAGATGATGTTTAGCCTGTCAAATTTCTTTTTTTCTCTTCGGGGAAAAGTCTCTACCTAAATATTTACCAGTAAAATCTAAATTTCAATTAATCAAAAACTGTATAATATTGAAATAAACGGCATTAACCATTTTTTTTAGAATATTCCGTTATGAAATTTTCCAAACTTTTGCTGTTGACCAGCTGTATAATAATGGCCGCTGCCATTACCTGTTCTTCAAATTCTGTTGATTCTGAGACAGAAACTAAAGTAGAAGACGTCCCGGACCAGAAACATTTTATGGACGCTTTTGAAATGAACAAAGTGTTGGGAAAAGGAATCAATTTGGGCAACGCACTGGAGGCTCCTGAAGAAGGGGAATGGTGATTGAGGAGGAGTTTATTCAATGTATTAAAGATGCCGGTTTTGAATCTGTCCGCATACCCATCCGGTGGAATGCTTATGCTGCACCAAGCGAGCCGTATAAAATTAATAAAAAAAAATTTGAACGTGTGGATGAGGTCATCGGCTGGTCACTTGATCGCGGTCTGGCTGTGATGATTAATATTCATCATTATAATGAGTTGATGGAAACCCCCCGTGCTCATCGAAACAGGTTATCAGGACTTTGGAAGCAGATAGCCTCACACTATAAGGAGTATCCCGAAGAAGTTGTGTTTGAAGTACTGAATGAGCCTCACGAAAATCTGACCCCCGACCTTTGGAATATGTACCTCTATGAGGTCATCGAAGTCATCCGGCACACCAACACACACCGGGTTATAGTAGCGGGAACCGCCAACTGGGGTGGCTTTGATGGATTGCAATACCTGGAAATGCCTGAAGATGACCGTCAGATGATTACTACCGTTCATTATTATAATCCTTTCCAGTTTACACACCAGGATGCGGAATAGACAGGCCCGGAAGCCCATGAATGGATTGGTACTGAATGGTCCGGAACCCATGAAGAGAAAAGTGAAGTTGACGAAGATTTTGACAATGTTTTGGAATGGGCAAACGAGCATGAACGGCCTGTCCATTTGGGTGAGTTTGGTGCGTATTTAACAGCCGATGATGATTCGAAAGAACTATGGACCGCCTATATCCGTGAAGCGGCAGAACTCAGGGATTTCAGCTGGGCCTACTGGGAATTCGGGGCAGGTTTTGGCGTGTATGACCGTAATGCCCAACAATGGCGAGACTACCTGCTCAGGGCACTGATACCCGGGAGCCCGGAGCTGGATTCAATTCAGAAATATTGACAAATAAATCCGCCTGCCTGCCGACAAGATCTCATCGTTATAGTAGTGAGCCGTGTTATGCATATCGAGCTGTTATCCGTTGGTTCACTCACGGAATTAAACACCCAATCCCATAACCAATTGGGAATCTTTGACAATTAAACGGACACTACGGATCTCTCCCCCTATTTGGCCCAAAACATTATCCAGCTATGAACCTATTTTATCACCATGCAATGTATATCATTAGGTACAGGGTAATTGCAAAGGTTATAAACAAGTTAAATCTGAAAATATTAAAAAACACATTCCGTCATAAAAGAATAGATTCCTGTTATAATGTATTTTAGTAAAATATATATTATAATCTCAGTGAGGGCTGTAAGAAGGCTTTGCAAAACAGAGATTTTGACCAGTTATACTCAAGTCGACTCGTAAGGTATTCTTTTGTAATAAAGTCCTCTTAAAATTACAGAGAACCTGCAACCCACAATAAAGAGGGAGAGAATACGATGAAACGAATAATATTATGTTGCGACGGGACCTGGAATAGTGCCGATCAATCGTCAAACGGAATTCCATGCCCAACCAATGTCGTCCGTATTGCCTACAGGATTGCAAAACGGAAAGACGATATTCAACAGATAGTGTACTACAGCCAGGGAGTTGGCACGGGTAACTCTCTCGACCGGTTCACAGGAGGCGCCTTCGGCAGAGGAGTAGATGACAACATTTTCGATATCTATCGATTTCTTGTAGCCAATTACGAGCCGGATGACCAGCTATTTCTTTTTGGATTCAGCCGCGGAGCATTTACAGCACGCAGTATCGCGGGAATGATCCGTAAGTGCGGTATTCTGAAGCGGGAAGAAGTTGAGCGATACATGAACGCCACATACATGTACAGGTCCGATGATAGCCCGAATGCCGAAATTCCCACAATGTTCCGGCATAAATATTCTGTAAACGGTGATCAGGAAACACCAATCCATTTTATCGGCGTATGGGATACGGTTGGCTCCCTCGGCATCCCGCTGTCGGGTCTTCGGAATCTCACCAAACGCAAACACCAGTTTCATGACACAGAACTCAGTGGTTCTGTGAAAAATGCCTTTCATGCTCTTGCGATAAACGAACAAAGATCTCCTTTTAAACCCACATTGTGGCAATTTAAACCTAAAGAGGGGCAATCTGTGGAGCAGATGTGGTTTCCGGGAGTACATAGTAATGTTGGCGGCGGTTATACCGATTATTCGCTGACCGACTTCTCCCTTGAATGGATGGTCCAAAAGGCACAAGAGGCAGGCCTGGTGTTTGATCACTCTGTCGAAAATCGCCACCCTCTTAACCCTAACTGCAAGGGAGAAATCATCGAATCAAGAAAAGGAATTTACCGGGTTTTGAAGCCCCATAACCGGGTGATCGGGATATCTGAAAAGATCATTCGGGAAGAGGGAATAATTGAACAAGTTCCGGATCCCACTCAGAAGGTTCACAAAAGTGCACTTGACCGATGGGATAAAGACTCCGAAGATTGTCCGCCCGAACTGGCTAAATACCTGAATCGTACATCAGATGAAAGAGCATAAACTGCCTGATTAATGACTGGTGAAGTCCACTTTCCACCAAAACTAAACGCGTTATGAAGCGATCCATCAGCAGCAGAATCACTAAAACCGCCAGCGTGATGATTATCCTGGTACTGCTGATTGGTGGAACTATTTACCTCCGCACGATTTCCAATGCGGAGAGTTTGGATAACCGAAATTTGCGTGAATTGTCCCGCATCGGGCAGGGAGTGGAAGGGCGTGTAAATAATATTGGCCGTTTGATGAAAAATCTTACAAGCCTTACAGAAGACACATCCAAAAAAAATAAGTTTATAAAAGATCTACTAGCCAGTGCGGACCTGATCCCACATCTGAGTATTGATACAACGATGGCTTCGCAAAAGGAAAAATTCGACCAGCTTACCGCCGGCAGAACAGCTTTCAAAACTGATCTTACGGCAAACTCCTTAGAGCTTTGGCATACACTCAGTAAACAACATAAAATTGAGGTCAATTCAGATACTGTAGATACCGTTCATACCCTTCGTGCTGCATACAGTTTTGAATCACTCCGGCCAACATTGTCATCTGAATATATGGAGACTATTTTTCTGGCCAACGAGAAAGGGGCCATTTTCATTTGGGAAACGGAACGCACGGGTGTTCGTATCCATGAACTTGCCGCCCTGGATACGCTGCAATTCAAACAAGGCCTGGGAACAGGCGGAATCGGGAAAAGCGATATTCTACAGACATCCATTGCAGGTCAGGAGTACCGTTTTTACCTGCTGCCAATTCGCGTTCATCTTAGCGAAATGCAGGATTCCACTGTTTTAGACTCCGAATATACAAAATGGATACTTGGCGGATTAGTTCCTCAATCGGAATACCGTCAGCAAAGCTTGGCCCTGGATCCAAATATGGCAATGTTCCTTGGTTTCCTTCTCATAGCTGGATTTCTGATTGTCCCGTTCGTAAGAATTTTCACCATGGGACCAAAAGAACGTCTCAGAGTGGGAAATCTTTTTTACCTGGTTATTGCGCTGATTTTCGGTTCTGGCCTGGCCGGATTGTGGCTGGCCGATGTGGTTCACTTTTCGCCATTTAAAAAGAATGTACATACCCAGTTGGAAAAAACGGCTAACCAGTTGGCTCTAAACATCGACCAGGAGCTGCAGGCAGCAATAGAAGAGCTCGAAAAGAAAACCAAAAGTTTGAATGAACAACTCAGCGACTCTACTATCATTCTTATAGATTCTATTCGTCTGGACAGCACTGAGTTCGATTCTATTCGCCTGGACAGCACTGAGTTCGATTTCGTTCGCTTATACAGCACTAAGTTTGATTCTATTCGCATGGACAGCAATGAGTTTGATTCTCTTCGCTTGGACAGCACTGAGTTCGATTCTGTTCGCTTATACAGGACTGAGTTCGATACTATTCGCTTATACAGCACTGAGTTCGATTCTATTAGCATGAAAAATAATATGCGCTTCGACTCATCCGGCACCTATCCTTTTTACCACATGGTGTTCTGGGCCGATTCCGCCGGTCAACAAATTGCTAAATGGACACCCCGTGCCAACAACACGCCTCGTATTTCGGTAGCACAGCGGGAATACTTCCGTGCCATACATCAAGGTCGCGGCTGGGATCAAAGATTTCATACGAATCCGAATTCGACCCCCTGTGAGAAAACGACGGGCATGAAAACCGGTAATCATCCATATTATGTTGAATCAATCCGCTCCTGGACAACCGGTGAAAATCTTGCGGCAATCTCGATTCCCTGGGAATACGCGGACAGTACAAATGAAGTAAATAGCGGTATTGCAGCCATTACCACAGAACTTGCCTCTCTCTCTAAACCGGTTCTTCCAACAGGAGTTGGATTTGCCATTGTTGATGCTAATGCCCTAACGCAGTTTCATATCCGTCCGGAACGCATTCTGGACGAGAACTTTGCCGAGGAAACCAGTAACGAAGACCTTCTGAGATCTGTTCTTGCTGCACGTTCTTGTAGTGAACTTGAGCTGCACTACGAGGGACAAAACAAGCTGATTGTTATACGGCCACTGAACGGACGCCCACTTTACCTGATTTTATTTAAAGACCTGTCCCTGATTGATACCGTCCGGTTTGAGGCCTGGTTTGAAGGAGGTGCTCTTTTTGGATTATGGGTACTTTTGATCCTGTTCCTGATCTTTATCCGGGAACGGCTGCCGTCATCACGTATGGACTGGCTGTGGCCCGATCTGGATCATCTGGAAAAGTACACAATCTTTACTATATACTCCCTCCCATTTATACTTCTTTTCATGATCCAGGCCCTCACTGAGGAGCACCTCCACATCCACCCTGCCATACTGGTGATCCCGGTTCTCTACCTTGGCCTTGGGCTAATGATTTTATCACAAGGCACCTCGTCTGATTCCAACGACTATAAAAGCATTCTGGGATGGGCGCTGTTTGCATCTTCTATTCTGCTGATAGGTTGGCTTACATTCCAGAATGGTTTGGAAACGACACTAAATGAAATCCTGGCGATCGCCATTTCACTGATGATTATCTACCTTTGGCTGAGTCGGAAAAAGCTTCAGGAACCCATCAAGCGATGGTCGAATTTGTCGCCGCGTGGGGTCTACACGGCTGCCATGGTATCGGGCCTTTTGGTTCTGGGGCTACTACCCGGTTACCTAACCTACCGGTTCACCTTTCATGATCATAGCGAGCACCTTGTAAAATATCATCAGCTTGAACTATCGGAATCACTTCAAAACAGGTATGACCGGGTAGGAGCACTGATGAAGTCCACCTGGGAAATAGATAACTGGTGGGAGCTAATGGCCCATTTTCCGGCTTTTTCTGTCCACAATTACGATTTGGCTTACGAGAACCTCATATTTAGAACTAATTTACAGCCGCTATTGACCATACCAAATCACGATAATGATCCTGAAACAGATCTTCATGATCACATGCACGGTTTACTTGGAAATCATATCCCATTCCTGACCGATGCCTCCATCAGGATGCGTCAGCTTTCTTCTCAGCAGGCCGATCGGAGCTGGGCCTCTGATCATCACGACCATTTGCTGCAGCTATCGGGCGTAACCCCGGAGCTCCTCACCTCTGAGCTCCCAATTGCCAGGAGCTGGTTGAATCCTTTGCGAATCGCCATCCTGTTAACTGTATTAGGATTGTTATGCCTGATTGTTTATCGCGTCAGCCGCTGGGTATTTTTTGTCCACCTCGAACATTCAAAGCCGCTTACGCTTGAAAATGTGATACCCAAACCCGGCGAAACATGGAGATCAACAATCCTTGTTGGCACACGGTCAATTTCCCGGGAACCGCTTCGTAAACGCAGCCCTGAGATTCACTTCATCGATTTGAATAGGGATGTTGACAAGCCAGGCGATATCAGGAAACTCCTGAACAAACCGCTCCCTGATGAAACAAAGGTTTTGTGCCTTGATTATTTTGATCACAGGATAGACGAAAATGAGCGAAACCTCTTCCTGCTTGAACTTCTTGAGAAAAATATGACGGATAATCACTCCCTACCCGTACTATTGATAACCAGTCGGAACCCGGATGAATGCCTTCTGACGGCTAACATGGCAGAGGAGAAAAAAGAGACGCTGAAACATCGATGGGATCGGGTACTTGGCCGCTTTTCTAAGATTTTACTCTCGGATTTAGTATCTGAAGAGCCGTTTAAAACTCAGCTGCGGCTTCGTATCATTCAAAAAATTGCGGATGACATGGATAAGTTAATTATTGATTTGAATAAAACTCTTAAGGAGGATTCTTCTGAAGAAAAAACGGCGAAATTGAATAAATTACTGGCTAAGCTGGCATCCAGAAGCAAGTGGTTAAGTGAAGAGCTTCAAACTCTGGCCAACCCGGCGATTACCTTAACCCGGGAACAACAAGGTATGGCCGACCAATTTAAAAACCGGCAGGAAATAATACGTCAAGAAACTGAGACTATTAAGCAAGCGATAGCAAAGAAAAAAACGAGTTCCGAGAAGCTGACTAAACAAAATCCTGCAAAACCAGGCTTATTATCCACAAAGTATTTTAAAAAGGATTCGATCAAGCTTTTAGCCAAATGGGAAATGGAAGCCAGGCGGGAAGTTATCCATGATAAAAAAACGATCCATAGAGTCAGACAAATGCTGATTCAAGAGTGCGGACATCATCAGCGGCTGCAGGAAATCGGCGAGCAATTGACGTACAGGCCCGACTGGCATTCTCTAACCAAACAAGAGATCATCGACCTTGTGAGAGAAGGGGGCGAAGCATACTATAGAGCCCGCTGGGCTATTCTTTCCGATGGAGAACGACTAGTAGCCGCACAGCTTTCAAGAGGTGCGGTAATCAACCCTAAATCTCATCAAGCGATCTCACGTCTGTTTGCCCGTGGACTGATAAGAAAAAGTCCTGAATTAAGACTGGATAATTCTAGCTTTTCCGATTTTGTAAAGAATACTGTTTCTGAAGATCAGCTACACAGCTGGGAACGGGCCGGTATTCCCAGCAAATGGGAGATGATTCGCGCCCCGCTTGTGATTGCACTGCTCATTATAGCATTATTCCTGTTTTGGTCACAGCGGGAATTTATGGGTAATACTATCGCCTTCCTTGGCACCATCGGTGTAGGCGTCGGAGCCATAATTAATCTCCTCTCAAAGATTGGCAGCGTCACCGGCAAAACGGAACTTAAAAACCTGGAAAAATAACAGAAATGAAGACATGCTCGTTTTCATTTGTTGAACATCAAAAAAGTTCAAACCGATCTTGGTTGTCGTCTTTTTCCTCGTGCTGCTAAGCGTCTTCGTTGACTACCTGTACCCGATGTTGAAGGCGTTGTTGTTCTAATGGTATCTATATAGTCCAATTCCCCACTCGGCGCTTATTATAATCCAAGTTCCTACCTCCCCTGGCCGACATTGCCGAAATGTTAACCTGTTCATTCAATAAAATGGAATTGCGTTCTCCTGTTATTAAGACCATAGAAATCTTATAATGATCACTCACGTGCTAACTCAAGAAAATACTGTTCCCTTTGTTCCAAGTGTTCGGGGACGAATTGCTGGAATAATCTGGCTATAAATGTTGCTACACATTGCCTTCTGTTTTGTGAAAGGAAATATGGTATAATCTATATTTTACAGAACTTTTTCCCCTTCTCACCTTTCACTTTTCCCTTCCTGCTACAAATCCGTCACACAACCCTCGCTCGCGGTTGAAACGGTTTTTGCATATTTCCGCAGCACGCCAGTTGTGAAGGCGGGTGTTGGGGCTTGCCAGTTTTTGCGGCGTTTTTCGATCACTTCGTCGGTCAGGTCTACGTTAATAGTCTGGTCGTCCGCATCGATGGTGATGGTATCGCCGTTTTCAACGAGGCCGATCAGTCCGCCCGTCTGCGCTTCAGGGGTTACGTGGCCGATTACAAATCCGTGCGTTCCGCCCGAGAACCGTCCATCGGTAATCAGCGCCACTTCGTTGCCAAGCCCCGCTCCCATAATTGCCGCGGTGATGGATAGCATTTCGCGCATCCCCGGTCCGCCTTTCGGACCCTCATAGCGGATAATCACCACATCCCCTTCCTCAACTTCGCCGTTCTGAATTCCAACCAGGCTCTCCTCTTCCGAGTTATACACTTTGGCCGTACCGGAAAATTTCGTCCCCTCTTTCCCGGTAATTTTTGCCACGGATCCTTTTTCTGCCAGGTTTCCGTAAAGAATCTGCAGGTGCCCGGTTTTCTTGATCGGCTCCGATACCGGGTGAATTACTTTCTGCTCCTCCAGCAGTCCGGGCAATTCGGCAACATTCTCTTCCAGCGTCTTGCCGGTAACGGTCATGCAGCTACCATCGAGCAAGCCTTCTTTCAGCAGAAGTTTTTGCACTGCAGGAACGCCTCCCGCGTTATAGAGATCCTCCATCACATATTTACCGCTCGGTTTCAGATCGGCAATAAACGGGGTGCGATTACTCACTTCCTGGAAGTCATCAATTGAAAATGGCACATCGGCCGCGTGTGCCATGGCCAGCATGTGCATCACGGCGTTTGTAGAACCGCCAAGCGCGATAATCATCGTTACCGCATTCTCCAGGGAAGTCCGCGTGATGATATCTCTCGGTTTGATATCCTCTTCAAGCAGCAGCCGGATCGCCGCGCCGGCCCGTTCACACTCTTTAATCTTCTCTTTGTGAGTTGCCGGAATGGAGGAACTGAAAGGCAGACTCATCCCCAGTGTTTCAATAGCTGATGCCATCGTATTGGCGGTGTACATTCCGCCGCAAGCTCCCGCGCCGGGACAGGCGTGTTTCAGAACTTTGTTCATCTGCTCTTCGGTAAACTCTTCCGACAGATATTTTCCGTACGATTCAAATGCCGAGACAATATCGAGCTTTTCGCCATTGAGATTGCCCGGACGGATCGTTCCGCCGTAGATCATTATGGAAGGACGGTTCACGCGGCCCATCGCCATAATCGCACCCGGCATATTTTTATCACAACCCACCACGGAGATGTTGGCATCATACCACTGGGCATTCATCACCGTTTCGATGGAGTCTGCGATGATATCCCGGGAAGGGAGGGAAAACTTCATCCCCTGCGTTCCCATCGAAATTCCGTCGCTCACACCGATAGAGTGAAACATGAAACCAACAAGTTCATTTTCCCATACACTCTTTTTTGCCACGGCTGCCAAATCGTTCAAATGCATATTGCAGGGATTACCGTCCCAGCCTGTGGATGCCACCCCGACCTGGGGCTTTTTCAGGTCATCCTCGCTCAAACCGGTGGCGTATAACATCGCTTTGGAGCCGACCTGAGACTTCGATTCGGTTAACCGGGCACTAAATTTGTTTAATTTTACCGACATGCAATTCTTCCTTCTTTAGTATTGTTTTTATTAGCCTTATGACTTTTATGAATTTTTAATGAAAGCGCTTTTAAATGCTGCCTATACATTAATATGAACTGTCGCAATAATAAATGAATATTTTTCTTGACACCAAAATCCTATACGCATATACTGTTAGTAGAATTTAATCATTGATACACTTTGTCTACCACAAACACACATACAACGCTTCAAAACATCCGCACAGGCGGAGCTGGAGAAGTTTTTTTGGGTAGCCTTAACGCCTTACCTGTTGTATCCATTGATTCATTAGATAACAACCTAATTTTGGGTCTGTCTATTCTATCTATTCTAATTATTAATATTCTAATTCTAATTCTGAGCTAAACTTACAGCCGGAGATTAGAATTTAGATTCCTCAACACATCTTAAATTTTGACCTCCGGCAGGAAACGTATATCCCTATGCCAATGAAACCTGCCAAACAAAACTCACAAGATTCAACCAAAGCCTCGTTTCTCGAATCCGTGCCTTCCGGCAAACCGGACGGCGCAACGTTTAACGGTGCTGAAATCCTCATCAAAACGCTCACCGATCTCGGTGTAGACACCATCTTCGGCTACCCCGGAGGCGCGGTGCTCCCGATTTATGATCAGCTTTTTGACTGCCACGATATTAATCACTACCTGATTCGTCACGAACAGGCGGGAACGCACGCCGCTGACGGCTATTCCCGCGCAACGGGCAAACCGGGTGTGGTACTGGCTACATCGGGCCCCGGCGGTACGAATACCGTAACCGGAATTGCAACTGCAGCGATGGACTCCATTCCGCTTGTGGTTCTTACCGGACAGGTTCCAACCGGCGTGATTGGGAATGATGCGTTTCAGGAGGCGGATATTGTAGGGATTACCCGCCCCATCACCAAGCACAGCTACCTGGTGCGGGACGTAAATGAGCTGGAACACAGTTTGCGTGAAGCGTTTCATATTGCCACCAGCGGCAGGCCCGGTCCGGTTCTTGTGGATCTCCCGAAGGATATGCTCAACACTCAGGGTACGTTTACAGGCACCAAGCAGGTTCAGATACCAAGTTATAAGCCGAACACACATGGACATCACTCCCAGATAGCAAAGGCCGCAAAAATGCTCAGTGAAGCGAAAAAGCCTTTGATTTATGCAGGAGGAGGCGTCATTCTCGGTGAGGCATGGGAAGAACTCACAGAGATGGCAGAACGGCACAACATTCCGGTCACCACCACACTTATGGGACTTGGCGGTTTCCCGGAAACCAAGCCGCAATCTCTCGGAATGCTGGGCATGCACGGAACCTGGTACGCCAACATGGCGATGACCGACTGCGATGTTCTTCTCTGTGTAGGCGCCCGGTTTGATGACCGCGTAACGGGCCGATTGGATGGTTTTTCACAAAATTCAAGAAAGATTCATATTGATATCGATCCGTCCAGTATTGGAAAAAATGTGCCTACTGAAGTTCCGATAGTGGGTGATGTAAAACATGTTCTTCCGGTGCTCGACAAGATGATAAAAGCTCCTCAAATTGATGAATGGTGGGATCAGATTCACACCTGGCAAAAAGATCATCCGCTTAAGGTGCCAAAAGCCGAGGATAAGATCTACCCGCAGCATATGGTTCAAATGATCTCGGAAATCACAAACGGTAACGCCATTGTGGTGACCGATGTGGGACAGCACCAGATGTGGGCGGCACAACATTATAAATATAACCATCCCCGCTCCTGGATCTCTTCTGGCGGACTCGGAACGATGGGATACGGATTTCCGGCGGCCATCGGCGCCACCATTGCTTGTCCGGATCGTGACGTAGTCTGTATCACGGGCGACGGCGGGTTCCAGATGTCATCTTATGAATTAATGACCGCTGTGGAGTACAAAATCCCTGTTAAGATCGCCCTGATGAATAACAACTGCCTCGGCATGGTTCGCCAGTGGCAGCAGCTCTTCTACAAAAACCGAACCAGCTACTCCGTGTTCGGCCACAACAATCCCGACTTTTTGAAAATGGCTGAAGCCTACGGTGCTGTCGGGATGCGTGCAACCACCCCCGCCGAAATGCGCGACGTACTCGAAAAAGCGATGAAAATTGATGACGGACCTGTATTGATGGATTTCCGCGTGGTAGAGACAGAAAATTGCTACCCGATGGTTCCATCCGGTGCTGCTCTCAATGAAATGGTTGAATCAGACGAGGAAGCCCAGCGATGAGCACGAATTCAATCATATCTGCATCAGGTACAAAAAACACGCTTTCTGTTTTAGTAAAGCACAATTTGAACACGTTTTCGAGGATCATCGGAATTTTCAGCGGAAAGGGATTTGAGATCGACAGCATCACATTTGCTTCGGAAGCCGATCCCGGCATGGCTCGAATTACGCTTACAACCACGGGAAGTGAAGAGGTTGTGGAGCAGATCACCAAACTTCTCCACAATGTGGTAGATGTGCTGAAAGTGACCAACCTCACAAATAAGAAATTTATTGAACGGGAACTTGCGCTTATCAAAGTGGCGAGCACCTCCGAAAACCGCACGGAGATCATGCTGGTTGCCCAGGCTTTTAAAGCCAAGGTGATTGACCTGAGCCCAACCCGGATCTCCCTTGAAGTAACCGGGATCCGCGATAAGATCGATGCTCTGATTGAAGTGCTTCGTCCGCACGGTATCTCCTCGGTAGCCCGAACCGGCACCGTTGCAACCAAACGAGAATTTAAAGGGAGTGCGTGATGAGGATGATTGATTTTAAAACTCTCCCCTGCGCTTGCGTCCCGGGCGTTTTTCCCCGGGGAGGGGAATCCTCCGCTTGCGGAGGGAGGGGTGTTCACAGGACTTTGATACAAATTATAAACTTAACACAAAGGTATCCCCTCAAAGAACATCCCCCAGAGCATCCGCTGGACGCGTCTGCTCATCCCCCTTCCAAGGGGGACTTTTTAGCAACAAAATTTAATAACAAACCAACTCAACCAAACAAACTCAATGAAAGCTAAAGTTTTTTACAACACCGATGCTAACCTCGATGAATTGAATGGTAAGACTGTAGCCGTAATCGGTTATGGCAGCCAGGGTCATGCTCATGCACTAAATCTTAAAGATAGCGGAGTGGATGTTGTTGTTGGGCTGCGCAAAAGCAGCTCATCCTGGCAGGAAGCAAAGGATGCAGGATTGGAAGTTACTGAAACAGCCGATGCAGCTAAAAAAGGGGATATCATTATGGTATTGATTCCTGATCAGTTCCAGGCGGATGTTTTTAAATCGGATATCGAGCCGAACCTTGAAGAGGGCAACGCGCTGGCTTTTGCTCACGGATTTAACATCCACTTCGACGGGATTGTACCACCAAAAAATGTTGATGTGTTTATGGTCGCTCCAAAAGGCCCGGGCCATCTTGTACGGCGCGTGTTTACACAGGAATCGGGTGTGCCGTGCCTTTATGCTATTTACCAGGATCACAGCGGCAAAACCAAAGAGACAGCTCTTGCTTATGCCAAAGCGATCGGCGGAACGCGTGCTGGTGTACTGGAGACCACATTTAAGGAAGAGACCGAAACCGATCTCTTTGGTGAGCAGGCCGTATTGTGCGGCGGCGCATCAGAACTGGTAAAGGCCGGATTTGAAACGCTTGTTGAAGCAGGATATCAGCCGGAAATTGCCTATTTCGAATGCCTCCATGAGCTGAAACTGATTGTGGACCTGATGTATGAGGGTGGAATTGAACGGATGTACTACTCAGTAAGTGATACGGCAGAATACGGCGGATTGAGCCGCGGTGACCGTGTGATTGATGCTGATACCAAAAAACGAATGAAGAAAATTCTTGAAGAAGTCCAGAAAGGCGAATTCGCCAAAGAGTGGATGAAGGAGAACAGCGATGGTCTTCCAAAACTGACTGAGATGCGATCAGGCCTTGGCGCCCATCAAATCGAAAAAGTAGGAAAAGAGCTGCGCTCAATGATGAACTGGATTGATGACGGAAAAAAATCGAAATCGAAAAAAGAAGCGGAGCCCGCTGAGTGATAAGATCATCCCCTCTTGAGAGGGGACAGATCAAGAGCGTCCAGCGATTGATCAGGGATGTGTCCTGTTAAGGTTTTAAAACTTCAAAGGGAAACACACCCCTCGATCGTGTTAACAGGCTTCGCCTTTAACACTCACTTTTCCCCTCTTAAGAGGGGATTTATAAAACCAAATTTGAATACCACAACAACCATTACTCATGTCCAAAACCATCCAGATATTCGATACAACGTTGCGGGACGGCACTCAGGGAGAGAAGGTGTGCCTTTCTGCTGCTGATAAGGTCCGCATCGCAGAACGGCTTGATCAGTTCGGCGTGAGTTTTATTGAGGGCGGATGGCCGGGTTCAAACCCTAAAGATCTCGAGTTTTTTCAGCTTGTTAAAAATAAAACGTTTAATAACGCTAAAATTGTAGCCTTTGGGAGCACCTGCCGGGCAGGATCGAAACCGGAAGAGGATAAAAATATTCAGTTTTTACTGGAGGCTGAGACGGATGTGGTTTCCATTTTTGGTAAATCGTGGCTTCTTCATGTAACACAGGCATTGAAGATTTCAGCCGAAGATAACCTTGCCATCATTAAAGATTCCGTTGCCTACCTGAAGAAAAACGGAAAAGAGGTAGTGTACGATGCGGAACATTTTTTCGACGGGTACAAAGACGATCCGGAGTATGCCGTAAAAACCCTGAAAGAAGCTGAAGCTGCCGGTGCGGATGTTCTGGTTTTGTGTGATACAAATGGCGGAACCATGACTCACGAGGTATCGGAGATTATCTCTGCTGTACGAAAACAGGTGAAGGGTAAACTTGGTATACACGCACATAACGACAGTGAACTTGCCGTTGCAAACAGTCTTGCAGCCGTAGCTGCCGGGTGTGAACATGTGCAGGGAACCATCAACGGATACGGAGAACGGTGCGGTAATGCCAATCTCTGCTCGGTGATTCCCAACCTTCAGATCAAACAGAACTATAGCTGTGTACCGGAGAGCAGCCTGGAAAAACTTTCTTCCATCTCGGGTTTTGTCAGTGAGGTGGCCAATGTGGCTCCTGATTATAAAATGCCCTACACCGGACGAAGTGCTTTTGCCCATAAAGGGGGCGTTCATGTGAGTGCCATCATGAAAAATGAGGCGACCTATGAACACATCAAACCGGAAGCAGTCGGTAATAAACGCCGCGTTCTGGTATCTGATCTTTCAGGAAAAAGCAATGTGCTCTACAAATCGGATGAACTCGGGATCGAGATCGACCGGGAGACCAATAATGTGCCGCAAATTGTCGAACGGCTGAAAGAGCTGGAGAATGAAGGATTTCAGTTTGAGGCAGCAGAAGCGTCGTTCGAACTTCTGGTGAAGAAGATGAGCGAACCGTTTACCGACCTCTTTGACCTTGAAGGATTCAGGGTAATTATGGACCGGGACTCTTCAGGAAATTCACGATCTGAGGCAACTATCCGGGTAAATGTTAACGGACAGCTTGAACACAGTGCCGCCGAGGGGAACGGCCCTGTTCACGCGCTCGATAAAGCATTGAGGAAAGCTCTTTGCAAATTTTACCCGGATATTGCCGAAATCGTGCTGAAAGATTACAAAGTGAGGGTATTAAACGAAAAAGACGGCACCGGTGCCCGTGTCAGGGTATTGATCGATTCCGGGAAGAACCGGGAATCGTGGGGCACCGTCGGAGTATCCAAAAATATTGTGGACGCAAGCTGGCAGGCACTCGCCGACAGCATGAACTACTATTTGATGCATCATAAAAATCAAAATTCAAAGGAGAAGGAGGTTCGCGATGAAGTACAGGTCCATTAAACCGCACTCCATAATTTTTCTGGTTGATTTGCTAGCCGGTTCGGCTGAATAAAAAAACCACCACCGACCAAGGCAAAAAATCAATCAGAACAAAACTTTTTATACCATGAGTAATCAAATTAAAATTTTCGACACCACCCTTCGCGACGGCGAACAGTCGCCCGGATACAGCATGAACGAGAGTGAAAAACTCCGGCTTGCCCGTCAGCTCGAGAAGCTTGGCGTAGATATTATCGAGGCCGGTTTCCCGATCGCTTCGGAAGGGGATTTTCAAACCGTGAAAAAAATCGCGGAGATAATCACCGAAAGCAGCGTGGCAGGCCTCTGCCGAACCACCGATTTGGATATTGAAACAGCTGCTAAAGCTGTGGAGAAAGCGGCCAAACCGAGAATTCACACCTTTATCGCCACTTCTGATATTCACATGAAATATAAGTTGTGCAAGTCGCGGGATGAGGTGGTAGAATCGACCATTCACGCAGTTGAAAAGGCCCGCTCCTATTGTGATGATGTGGAATTTTCTGCGGAAGACGCTTCCCGCAGCGATCCTGAATTTTTATACCGGGTGTTCGAGGCCGCAATTAGTGCCGGAGCCACCACCATCAACGTGCCGGATACCGTTGGCTACGCCCTCCCCTGGGAATTTGGCGAGCTGATCAAGGGAATCCGTGAAAACGTGCCCAACATCAGCGATGCCGTACTCAGCGTGCACTGCCATAACGACCTGGGACTTGCCGTTGCAAATTCACTTTTTGCCGTGCAAAACGGGGCAGAGCAGGTGGAATGCACCATTAACGGGATTGGTGAACGGGCCGGAAATGCATCACTCGAGGAGATTGTGATGGCGATTGAAACGCGAAAAAACAACATGGACTTTACTACCGGTGTGAACACCCGCGAGATCTATCCGGCCAGTCAGCTTCTTGCTGAAATCACCGGCAAAGGTGTTCAGCCAAACAAAGCGATCGTGGGCGATAACGCGTTTGCGCATGAAGCGGGTATCCATCAGCATGGCGTATTGAAAAATCCGCTTTGCTACGAAATTATGACACCCGAATCAGTGGGTCTCACCTGTAATAAAATCGTTATCGGAAAACACTCCGGACGATTTGCACTCGGGAAAAAACTCGAAGATATGGGTTATAAACTCAGCAAAGACGAATTGAACTCAGCGTACAAAAGCGTAACTCGTCTCGCCGATGAGAAGAAGATTGTGAAAGATCACGATCTGACATCCATCATGTCGATGATGAGAAATCAGCCAAATCCGGAACCACAAAAAATGGCTTCTGGTGGGTGATGTTTTTTTTCGCGGAGTGAGTAGTTACTCTCCCCTAATAAGGGGAGACACAGAGGGGTGTTTACGAAGCTTTGATGTAAACCGAATCCTCAAAGATAACTCCTTGCAGTAATTAACATCCCCCTAAATCCCCCTTTTTTAAGGGGGAGTATTCAAACACATTTTAAATTAATATCATCAAACCACTACAAAACCAATACCAAACCATGGGAATGACATTAACTGAAAAGATCCTGGCAAAAAAGAGCGGAAACAGTAAAGTATCACCCGGCGAGAGTGTCTGGGTGGATGTGGATGTGCTGATGACGCACGATGTATGCGGCCCGCCGGCGATCCAGATCTTTCAGCGGGAATTTGGCGAAAATGCCAGGGTCTGGGATAAAGAGAAGCTTGTGATTATCCCCGATCACTACATTTTCACAAAAGATAAATATGCCAACCGAAACGTCGATATTCTGCGCGCATTTGCTGCCGACCAGGATCTTCCCCACTATTATGATGTGGGAACTGATCGCTATAAAGGAGTTTGTCACGTAGCTCTCCCTGAGGAAGGATTTACACGTCCGGGCGAAGTACTCTTCGGTACTGATTCCCATACCTGTACTGCAGGTGCGTTTGGCCAGTTTGCCACCGGAATCGGGAATACCGACGCTGCGTTTATCATGGGCACAGGAAAATTATGGGTAAAAGTCCCAGAAACGATGCGGTTTGTATTTGAAGGCAGCAAACTTCCTCCCTACCTGATGGCAAAAGATATCATCCTGAAAATTATCGGGGATATCGGGGTGGATGGCGCTACCTACCGAACCATGGAATTTGCCGGAAGCGGCATCAAAGCGTTTACGATGGAAGACCGCATGACACTGACCAATATGGCGATTGAAGCCGGTGGAAAAAATGGTGTTGTAGAGACGGATAAAATCACCCGGGAATATGTGAAAGCGCGTACCGATCATCCGTTTGAGGAGTTTAAAAGTGATCCCGATGCCGAATATCACAGTGAACATTTTTATAACCTGAATGATATTGTGCCGATGGTTGCCAAACCGCACAGCCCGGACAACAAAGCCACCGCTGAAGAACTCGAAGGCACCGAATTGACACGCGCCTACATCGGGTCATGCACCGGCGGGAAGCTTTCAGATTTCCGGGCCGCGGCGGAAATCATCAAAGGTAAGACACTCAAAATCGACACCTACATCGTTCCGGCTACTACCGAGATCGCCAAAGGGCTTGAAACGGAAACCATTATGGGCGAAACGCTGATAGATATCTTCAAAAATGCCGGATGCAAAATCGGCCGTGCGTCGTGTGCAGCGTGTCTTGGCGGACCGTCGGACACATTTGGACGACTGAACGAAGATGAAATCTGTATCTCCACAACCAACCGGAATTATCCCGGGCGAATGGGATCAAAAGCCGCATCGGTTTATTTGGCTTCGCCTTACACCGTTGCTGCATCTGCAGTTACGGGGACAATTACCGATCCGAGGGTATTTATCCAGGAGACGGTTATATAGATGTGAGATGTGAGATGATAGATGTGAGAAAAAGTCTCCCCTTGAGGGGAGATGGAAATCATCGTTCAGATGATTTCGTGAGGGGTGTTCACGGAGCTTTGACAAAGATTGAAATTTGAAATTTATTCATATCCCTATTGAACATCCCCCGGATAAAACACTGGACGTGTTTTATCATCCCCCTTCCCCCAAAGGGATGCCTGCGGCAGAAGAGGGATACTCTTTAACAATTTTTAAAACCACACATTAAACCCAATGCCACAAAAAACAACCACCATCAAAGGTAAAGCTTTTGTTCTCGGTAAGAATATTGATACTGATCAAATCATCCCGGCGGCACATCTTGTGTATAGCCTGGAAGATCCTGAGGAGCGAAAGCTCTACGGCAAATATGCGCTTTCAGGAGTTCCTGATGATGAGTCCGGGTTACCGCAGGGGAACATTCCTCTAACCAAAGAGGATGCTACTGAAAGTGAATTCAACATTATCGTCGGCGGCCCGAATTTCGGGTGCGGATCATCCCGCGAACACGCACCGGCATGCCTTGAAATTGCGGGGGTAAAAGCGATCATCGCGCCCACTTATGCACGGATCTTTTACCGCAACTCAGTGGACGGCGGCTTTGTGATTCCTTACGAAAGCCTCGAAGATCTCAGCCAGAAAGTTCATACACACGACGAGCTGGAGATCGACCAGGAGAAGCAAGTGGTTAAAAACCTGACTCAGAATGAAGAGTATAAAATCCGGCCGCTTGGCAGCGTGGCTGATATCGTCAGTGCCGGCGGAATTTTTGCCTACGCCCGGGAGACGGGGATGGTGGAATCAGTGAACAGCTGACAGAAGTTAGTTTGGAGTTTTTTCAGTGGCGACAAAACTCTCCCCTAAAAAGGGGAGACTGAGAGGGGTGTTAAATAAGTTATGAAATAGACGAATCCCTCATTTCAGTCTCTGAACTCCGATTGAACAACCCTTAAATCCCCTCCCCGAAATAATCGGGACCAAGTGTGGCTCGAGAGGGGACAGATCAAGAGCGTCTAGCGATTGATCAGGGATGTGTCGGTCGAGAATAGGAACTTCAAACGGCAAACACACCCCTCGCTTGGCTCAATATCCGCCAATGGCGGATTGAGCTTGCGCCTGTCCCCTCTGAAGAGGGGATTATATATTCCAAAATTTCAAATAGTTACTTAACTCATAAAATGACCACAAAAAAAATAGCAGTACTCCCCGGTGATGGAATTGGAACAGAAGTTACATCGGTAGCAGTGGAGGTTTTGAAGAGAGCATGTGAAGCTCACGGTATTGAGATTGAAACAGAAAGCTTCCTTTTTGGCGGATGCAGTTACGATGAGTTTGGCGAGCCTGTTACGGATGAAACACTCGATGCGTGTCTCGAGGCAGATGCTGTACTTCTGGGTGCGGTGGGAGGCCCTCAGTACGATGATCTCCCCAAACAGCACCGTCCGGAAGCAGCACTGCTTAAACTTCGCAAAACACTCGGCACCTACACCAATCTGCGTCCGATTAAGATCTATCCCGCGCTGATGGGATCATCTTCCCTGAAGCCGGAAATACTGGAAGGAACCGATATTCTGATCGTCCGTGAGCTCACCGGAGGCATCTATTTCGGCCGGCCGCGTCACACCAAAGAAGTTGATGGTGATGTGGTTGCCACCGACTCGATGGTCTACTCCAAATCAGAAATTCAGAGAGTGGCAAAACATGCGTTTGAAGCCGCTGCAAAACGAAACGGACGTGTCTGTTCTGTGGATAAATCAAATATCCTGGACACCTCCCGCCTCTGGAGAAAAACGGTATCGGAAATGGCGCCGGATTATAAAGAGATTGAACTCAGCCATATGCTGGTAGACAACTGTGCCATGCAGTTGGTCCGTAATCCCGGTCAGTTTGACGTAATCCTGACCGGAAATCTTTTCGGCGATATTTTAAGCGATGAAGCCTCAATGCTGACCGGCTCAATCGGGATGCTGCCATCGGCGAGTATCGGCGACAAAAACGGACTCTACGAACCGGTTCACGGCTCCGCACCCGATATTGCCGGAGAAAACAAAGCCAACCCACTGGCCGCAATCGCCTCAGCCGCGATGCTCTGCCGCTACTCCCTGGACCTCACGGAGGCCGCATCTGAAATTGAAGACGCGATAGACCGCGTATTGGCAGCCGGTTTCCGATCGGGAGATATCTACACCGGATCAGAAGAAGAGACGCTGATCGGCACAGATGAAATGGGAGCAAACGTATTAGGTGAGTTAAAGAAAAAAGCGATTATCCGATAAAAAAACCTCGTCCGACGATAGCCCCGAAGGGATCGCTTTGCGGCTCTTTTCTTCGGACGAGTTCATGTGTATCAATTTTATTGCACAACACCACTCCGAAGGAGTACAACGTGAATAGCTCTCAGTGTTGCTGGGGGGAATTGAACGCACAGCCTAAACCTCAACCCCGACAGCGGGTTGAATTCTCCAGCATCGGAATTTATCCTTCTTGTTCAACCCACTCCGGGGTTGACCCATCTGCGCCCGCAATTTCTGTCCCAGAGCTTCACACAGTTGAAGAACCCGACCCATCGGGTGGGCTATTCGTGCTTGACCCCTCCGGGATTTTTCTGTGGACCTGAAGAAATTACCAATCACTTCGACTCACCAATTCAACTTCACACGCAGTGCGAAACTCAACAGCATGCGCAGCATGCCCCTCAACAGTTCAACTCCAAACCAATTCTTGCTCGGAAATTCATCGGATGAAAAAAACAATCATCCGATGAGGATCTGCCCTTCGTCGGACGAGTTCATGTGACCCTATCCCCTATTTTTTAGATTTTTTTGATAGCTGCGAATACTCAGGTACGCATACTATACAAAACTCCTGTATTAAAATTTTCTAATGGTTAGTGCAGGCCTTAAACTGAATCAAAAACAAAAATCATATGATGTTCGATACGATAAACAAATGTGCGTATGTTTTCATATTGTCGTTTTCAGTTCTGTTATCTACAGCTGTAATGGCATTTTCGCAACACAACAATGGAGAGCAAAACCACTCCACAGATAGCGGCCTGATGAACCAGGTCAATCAACTACAACAAAAGTCCGGTGAGGATCTGAACCGGGTTTTAAAGAAAAACACATCCCCTTCAACCACCTCTTTCGATTCTCAATTCGCAGAAGAAAATGAGCGCTGGTCGGGGGAATTCGGCGAAGCCTACATTCAGGAAATAGTATTTAAGGTAAAAGAATATCAGGGTGACTTATACATTGCCGGTGATATTGAAGCCGCATCCGATGGAACTCAAGTAGTTTCAGCAACTGGACTGGTAAAATGGGATGGCGAATCTTATAGCACTTTTCCCGGTGAGTTTGACGGACCGGTCTTCGATATTGCATTTATTGATGGTAACCTTTTTATTGGCGGAGCCTTTTCATCCGTAACCGTAGACGGTGAGGTAACTGAGCTAAACCACATTGCGAAATGGGATGGCGAATCCTGGTCTCCGCTCGACGGGGGAACAGATGGTAACGTATGGGCATTATTGGCTGTAAACAATACTCTCTACGTTGGTGGTGATTTTGAACATTCAAATGGCGACCAGGTAGCTTCACCCTATATCTCACGCTGGAGTGAAAATTCAGAAAGCTGGAGCAGTCTGTCTGGAATGGAATTGAATTCCGTGGTACAAACTCTTACTACGGACGGCAGCAACATCATTGCCGGCGGAGATTTTAGTAACAATGGCCTGAACCGCATCGCTATGTGGGATGGATCAGACTGGGAGCCGTTGGGGGATGGTTTTAACAATTTCGTTACCGACATATTGATTGACGATGATCTTATCTATGCAGCCGGACGGTTTGATGAACGGGGTGACGGTACAACACTACGGTATATTGGCGTATACGACTTGTCTGAAGATCTACAGGATCGAAACTGGAAAAGCCCCGGACAAAGTTCGCCGGATGAACCCGCAATACGTATGAGCATGCACAATGGTGAACTGGTCATTGGCGGTGAGTTTCAAAATATCGGAATCAACGAAATTCGCGGTGTTGCAACTTTAAACGATGGTCAGTGGCAACCGATCGGTAATGGAATAGATGGTGCAGTTACATCGGTTGTGCACAACTCAGACGGCACGTTATATGCTGGCGGAGTATTCGAAAGTGCAAACGGTATCTCTTCTCCCAACTTTTCAATGTTCAACGGGTCAGAGTGGCAGCGGGTAGGAAGCCAGGATGTTACTTTGTCTCTGGCAAGTATTGATAATGGATCCATGATTTTTGACGTTGCCTGGTACCAGGGTGATTTATATGTCACCGGATTTATTGATGAAATCGGTGGAATTGAGGTTTCAGGCATTGCCCGCTGGGATGGTGAAACATGGCACGATCTCGATGGCGGACTTACCGTTGAGGAAGGCGGCTATAGCCCTGCAGGTTCATCCCTCCTGGTTCATGACGGAAACCTGTATGTCGGCGGACAGTTTGAACACGCTGGTTCCCTTCCTCAACCCGCCAACGGCATCGCCCGATGGAACGGTCAGGAGTGGTCTCGCCTCGGATCAGGGATCACAAGCGATATAATTAGTACCCCGTATATCTGGGATTTGGCTGAATTCGACGGCAATATCTATGCAGTTGGTGAATTTACGGAAGCTACAGGCATGCAGGTAAATAGTGTCGCCTACTGGAACGGGAGTGACTGGTTTGATGTGGGAAACGGGACAGCCAACAACGATTTAGTTCGAGCCATTTATAAAGAGGGAGATACGGTCTTTATCGGTGGAAGTTTTCAATCTGTTGGGTCGGATGATAACCCGATTGATGCCACAGGTGTTGCCGCCTGGTCTGAGACCGATCAGGAATGGAGCCCCTTAGGAAACGGGCTTGATGGTAATATTTTCTACCTCACGCGCTATAAAGATGAACTCATCGCTGCCGGAGAATTTACAAACCAGGGCGCATCGGCGAATCTATCCGGTATTGCTGCGTGGGATCCGGTTAATGAAACCTGGTCTGACTTTCAAAATGCAGACCTCTCGGATAATACGACTATCACAAGCCTTGTAAACGCTGACGAAACTCTCTATGTCGCAGGTAGTTTTGAAAGTATAAACGGGCAGAAAGGTGTAAATTCCATCGCATCCTTTTCACAAGATGAAGGGTGGAACCCGCTGGGAGATGGAATAACAGTTTTCGGCCATTCACCAGGTACCGTTTTAAAAATTAGTCATCTGGATGATAAACTTTGGACGACGGGCATGTTCACACAGGCCGGTAACAAATCGGCACACACGATCAGTAACTGGGATCTCCAAATCGTGGATGTCTCCATTGATGAACCAATCGCTGAAGAGCCGAAACAATTCCAGCTTGATCAAAACTATCCCAATCCGTTTAACCCGGCGACTACCATCCATTTTGCTTTGGAGGATGCCGCAGATGTTCAGCTTCGGGTATATGACATGGCGGGCCGCGAAGTTGCTACAATTGTGGATAATCGCATGAGCAGTGGATCACACTCGGTCAACTTTGACGCTTCCCGGCTCTCTTCCGGAGTATACCTGTATCGTCTCGAAGCGACCCTGGGCAGCGGACAATCTTTCACTCAAAGCAGAAAGATGACTTTAATTAAATAATCTCAGAAATCTATTCCTAATTGAGCAAGAGAAAGCCACGTTTGAACGCGTGGCTTTTTTTATCTGGTACTAAAAACCCTCGTCCGACGAGTTCATGTGACCCCTATCCCCTTTTCAAAACACGTGACATACCGGCCGGGGCCTGCATGAACTACCGGGCACATTCATCAATTTTTATTGCACAACACCAAAATGAAGGAGTACAAAGTGAATAGCCCTCAGCGTAGCTGGGGGAATTGAACGCACAGCCTAAACCTCAACCCCGACAGCAGGTTGAATTCTCCAGTATCGGAATTTATCCATCTTGTTCAACCCACTCCGGGGTTGACATATCTATGTCCCCAAATTCTCTCCCCGAGTTTCACACAGTCGAAGAACCCGACCCATCGGGTGGGCTATTCGTGTTTAATCCCTCCGGGATTTTTCTGTGGCTTGTATGATCTAAAGGACACTTTCACAATCGCCTTTTTCTATACTGCGTGTTTTGCCTAACCGGTCAAATTCTGAATGGAATACCAATCACTTCAACTCATCGGACGAAAGAAACAATCGTCCGACAAAGATACCCTTTCCACAATTCAACTTCGAACGCAGTGCGAAACTCAACAGCTTGCGCAAGCATGCCCCTCCAACAGTTCAAACCAAAACCAATTGAATGCCCGGAAACTCATCGCCTCAACCGGTGAAGGATATTACAACTGCACCCAGCCGCCCTGTACGTGAGCGTTGTAGATTTCGGTGATCACGCGGTTGACTTCAGCGGCTTCGTCTGCGGTGATTAATGGCAGATTTTCCTCGCCGGCCACTACATCAAAAAAGAGCTCCAGCGGGTGTTTGTGGTCCTCCGGGAGATCGGTCCGGGGTTCAGATGCATCGATGTCTCTATCCGGAATTCGTAAAAAGAGTTCGCCATTCGTTACCCGCAGATGACCTTCCGTACCGGAGATCTCTATTTGATTTGGATTGGCGTGATCCACCCATCCGCCGGCAATGGTGGCAACCGCGCCCGATTCAAACGTTACCATTCCCTCTCCATATTCATCACTGGTAGGATATCGCTCCAGAACCTCGTTCACATAACCGGTACACGCTTTTGGCGAGTCATTTTCCATAAACCAGAGGAGCAGATCCATCACGTGAGACCCCAAGTCGCCAAACGCGCCTACACCGGCCTGTTCGGTGTCGGTCATCCAGTACCAGTCCGTATCAAACCATCCCCCGATCGCGCCGCTGTGGACATTACTGAGCCGTAACCTGGTGATATCACCCAGCGCGCTATCCTGCAAGAGGGATTTTATTTTTTGATTCACCCCGCTGCTCCGCATAAAATAGCCGGTCTGGAAAATCACCCCCGCCCGGTTAACCTCATCCGCAATCGCTTTTGCTTCATCGCCATTCAGACCCACAGGTTTTTCCACAAACAAATGCTTTCCCGCTTCGGCAGCCTGTGGCACCAGTTCTGCGTGAAGATTGGTTTGTGAGCAGATCACCACGCCATCCACCTCAGGGTCCTGAAATATCACTGATGGGTCATCCGCAATTTCACCGCCCGTCACGTCGCGACGCTCCTCGGCTACTTCCCGGCTGGGATCCCACACATATTTGGTGGTCACAATGGGTGATTCCGCCATCCGGTTGGCAAAATTGGGTGCATGAATATGAGCTCCGCCTACCAGTGCCAGCGTAACGGAATTGATGTTTGATCGATGTCTGCCGGCAGATGTTAACGAGCTTATTGCCAGCGGTGAGATCGCTACGGCTGCAGCTCCGGTTGCGAGGTGACGCAGCGCTTTCCTGCGTGTGATATGGATATCGGGTTTTTGAGTCATGGCAGTATCTCCTGTCTATTTGAGATTTACAGAAATCTGTTGATCATCTAAAAACAAAAACTGAGGGCGGGTATCCAGCTTATTTCGCTTACCAAAAATCTGAATTTACCAACCCTCATGCAGACGATCCCGAAATACGTTTGTTTACATTCGCCACGGCGATTCAGGCTTCAAAAAAATGGGAGAGCCCGCATTGCAGTTCAGGCTCTCACATCTCATATCTCGTATCTCCAATCTATCTACTACGGTGCCGGATAAACATACGGTGCTTCAAAACTGAGCGGGATTCCGATCCACCAGTAAACGAGCAGAAAGATGGTCCATGTGATGGCAAAAATGATGGAATAGGGAATCATCATTGAGATCAGAGTTCCGATCCCGGTGTTTTTCACGTAACGCTGACAAAATACCACTACCAGCGGGAAGTACGGAAGTAGCGGTGTGATGATGTTTGATACGGAATCACCCACACGATATGCCGCCTGAGTGAGATCGGGACTGATCCCGAGCTGCATCAGCATCGGTACGAAAATGGGTGCGATTAACAGCCATTTTGCTGAAGCTGAGCCAACCAACAGGTTCACGAATGCGCTTAGGAAGATGATTCCCACGATTGTAACCTGTCCCGGCAGCGCAAGTGCTTCCAGAAAATTTGCGCCTTTTACGGCAATCAGCAACCCTACGTTCGACTGGTTGAACGCATCAATAAAGAGTGCACAGAAGAACGCCATCACAATGTAATAGCCCATACTCTCCATCGACTTCGTCATGTTATTGATCATATCTTTCGAGCTATCGTATTTGCCCGATACATATCCGTACACCACTCCCGGAATCAGCAGCAAAACAAAAATCAGCGGTACAATCGCCTGCATGAGGGCTGCATTCGGAGAGAAAAGTGAGCTCACTTCAGGATTTTGCCAGTCAGGATCACGAAGCCCTGAACTTTCTGGCCAGGCCCAGATGATCAAACCTACAATACCGAGAATCATTGCGGTAAATCCCCACCAAAAAGCTTTACTTTCCTGCGGAGTTACGGTTTCCATTTGAGGCATTTCATCCTCATCTCCATCCACTTCAATTCCTTCAAGACGGGGCTCCACAATTTTATCGGTGATGTACCAGCCAACCAATACAATCAGGATACAGGACGCTGAAGTGAAGTACCAGTTATTGATTGGGTTGATGGTCATTGCCGGGTCAACAATTCGAGCGGCTTCAAGTGTAATACTGGAAAGCAGCGGATCAATAGCCGACGGGATAAAGTTGGCTGAAAACCCCCCGCTCACCCCTGCAAAGGCTGCAGCAATACCGGCAAGGGGATGCCTCCCGGCTGCGTAAAAAATCACACCTCCCAGCGGAATCACCAGCACGTATCCGGCATCAGCGGCTGTGTGACTAATGATGGCAATGAAGATCAGCATGGGGGTTAAAAAAGAAGCCGGCGTAAAATTGAGTAGTTTTTTCAGGCCGGCATCAATCCAGCCGGAGTGTTCGGCAACTCCAACACCGAGCATCGCCACCAGAACAATCCCGAGCGGTGCAAAGAGTACGAAGGTCTGAATCATATTTGCCAGGAAATCAGCCAGGCTGTCACCGGTGAGCTGATTTTGGACCACAAGTTCTTCCCCTGTTCTCGGATCGATCTCAGTAAAGGCAAACTGGGCGAGTATGGCGGACGTGACCCATACAATGATCATCAGCCAAAAGAAAAGCATAGCCGGATCGGGGAGTTTATTTCCTGCCGTTTCGATTACATTTAAAAATTTGTCAAACAGGGTTCCGCGACCTTCCGATTCGGGGATCTCATTATCTTCAGCAGGTTCGTTATTTTCTTCAGCCACGTTTAAGGATAATAAAGTTAGAGCATTATTTTCTGATTGAGGGAAAATAAGAGATTCACATTTCGATGCAACATTTTTGGATAATTTAATTTTTGTGCAGCCTGATAACCATCAGATGGTTTTCATTAATTTTATCCTTTTGTTAGGAATCATTGTTCGTATCATTGTATTTATGTTAACAACACCACCTGCCTGCTGATCAAATTAGCCGGTGCCGATTTTTTAATTTTTACACTAATCAAACGAATCTATCGATGGATAAAACCTACTACAACCCTGAAGACCTCAAAAAATTTGGCGATGTCGGCGAGTTTCAGAAAGATCTTGCTGATAAATTTTTCGACTATTACGGAGCTGTTTTTTCTGACAGCGCTCTCTCTGCCAAGGAAAAATCGCTGATTGCGCTTGCTGTAGCCCACGCCGTTCAGTGCCCGTACTGCATTGACGCCTACACCGAGGAGAGCCTCGAAAAAGGATTTTCTGAAGAGCAGATGATGGAAGCAGTACACGTTGCAACCGCCATCCGCGGCGGAGCATCGCTGGTTCACGGTGTTCAGATGATGAATAAAGTGGATAAGCTGAGTATGTAGAAGAGATTATAGATATGAGATGTGAGAATTTAGATTGGAGATAGGTTAGTGATGAAAGGTCTGAGATTTTCCAAAAAAGTAATCAGCTCTCATGTCTATAAATCTTTACTAAGATCTCACCCATAAATTAAGCTTTTGATAAATTTTTCACTTTTCACTTTTCACCTTTCAGTTATAGAATGAAGTCACTCATCGCACAGCAGCACGCATTGTCTCATCCGGATCGCCAGATTGAGGTCATCAACAGCCACACAGAAAAAGTGAAGGAGTTTGAAAAGTTTGAAGAGAAGCTGAAGGAGATTGATCTCTTCCCTCTCAAACCTACCGGGATTGAAATTTTCCAGATCAATCTTGGGTACATGTGTAATATGACCTGTAAACACTGCCACGTGGATGCCGGTCCGGACCGTAAAGAGATTATGACCCGCGAAACGCTCCGGCTTTGTCTCGATGCATTGAAAGAATCAGATATCGAAACCGTAGATCTGACCGGCGGCGCTCCTGAGATGAATCCGCATTTCCGCTGGTTTGTGGATGAGGTTTCGAAACTTGGCAAACACATCATCGTACGTTCAAACCTGACGATCCTCGATACCCGAAAGTTTGAAGACCTGCCGCAGTTTATGGCCGACAGAAGCGTGGAGATCACCTGCTCGCTTCCTTTCTACAGCAAACGCCGAACGGATAACCAGCGGGGTGAGGGCACCTATGACAAGTCGATGAAGGTACTGAAGCTGCTGAATGATCTTGGATATGGGCGTGATGAGAATCTTTCTCTGAATCTTGTTTATAATCCCGTTGGCGCCTTTCTTCCGCCTGACCAGGCTTCTCTTGAAAAAGATTACAAAAAGAGACTCGGGGATGAATACGGTATTGTATTTAATGATCTTTATACGATTACAAACCTGCCGATCAGCCGCTATCTCAATTTTCTCGTTGAAAGCGGTAATCTCGAAGAGTACATGGAAAAACTGATCACCTCTTTCAATCCGGGCGCAGCACTGGGCGTAATGTGCCGCAATACCATTTCAATCGGGTGGGACGGATCGCTTTATGACTGCGATTTTAACCAGATGCTGGAGCTGAAAACCAACCACGGCGCGCCCGATCATATTAAAAACTGGGATGAGGAGAACCTTAACAACCGCGAAATTATCGTAAACCAGCATTGTTACGGCTGCACGGCAGGGATGGGCAGCAGCTGCGGCGGGGCAACGGCGTAAGACTTCGCCCGTTGCAGGCTTATCCGTACTGTTCGGTGAGAAACTCTTTCAGTGAATCGTAACCGGCATCCATCGGAATCGATTTCTCTTCTTTTTCTTTCGCTTTTTTCAGGCGTTCCGGAATTTCCACTTCGCGCCCGATTACCTCTTCAACCACATCCGCAAATTTTGACGGATGTGCCGTGGAAAGCACAATGGCAGGTGAGTCATCACCGGACTGTTCCCGGTACTGATCCAGCGCAAGCACTCCGACCGCTGTATGGGGATCAGCGATATATCCAAATTCCTGATACAGGTCCCCGATCTTTTTACGGGTCTGTTCATCCGAGTACGCAGTTCCAAAAATGTGTTTTCTGATCCGTTCGTCATCTCCATCAAAAAGAGACCGGATCCTGCTGAAATTACTCGGATTCCCAACATCCATCGCGTTGGAAATAGTTTGAATAGACGGCCTGGGTTTAAAATCGGTTCCGGACAAATACTGCGGTACAACATCATTCCTGTTGGTAGCAGCGATAAACTTTTTGACGGGCATGCCCATTTTTTCAGCAAACAGTCCGGCTGTGAGATTTCCAAAATTACCGCTTGGCACGGAAAAAACCGGAGTTTGGTTTGTCAGCTTTTTCAGCTGAAAAAAAGCGTGCAGATAGTAAAAACTCTGCGGCAAAAGTCGGGCAATATTGATTGAATTAGCTGAACTGAGATTCAGTGCGTTATTCAGTTTTTGATCTGAAAACGCCTGCTTCACCAGTTTCTGGCAGTCATCAAAAGTGCCGCTAATTTCGAGTGCAGTCACATTTTTACCCAATGTTGTCATCTGCTTCCGCTGGAGATCACTCACTTTTCCTTCAGGATAAAGCAGACAGACCTGAACTCCCGGCAGATCATAAAATCCGCCGGCAACCGCCCCGCCGGTATCCCCGGATGTAGCTACCAGAATCACGAGGTCGCCATTGCTGCGGGTTCGATGAGCTGAAAAGAGCCGCGCCATAAAGCGGGCTCCAAAATCTTTGAAGGCCAGCGTAGGTCCGTGAAAAAGTTCAAGAATAAATAGAGTTTCGCTGAGCTGAACCAGCGGTGCTTCAAAATTGATCGCGTCATCAATCAGCCGATCTGTATCATCAGACGAAAGGTCTTCATCTAAAAACGGGTAGCTGCAGATTTTGGCAAGCTGCTGCAGTGAAAATTCTGAATTCGGTGAATCGAACGGTAATGGAAGAGATGGAAATTCTGTAGGCATGTAGAGCCCGCCATCCGGAGCCAGTCCCTGTTCGGCTGCTTTCAGAAAAGAGATTTCAGGTGACTGCCCCCCCGTGCTGAAAAATCTCATACCGGATCCTCACCTTCTTCAATGACATAACTACCTTTCCGGTTTACCGGCGATACATAAGTGTCGACTTGCAGATTGTAGGTATCGAGAATTTTTACGATATCGTTTTGGATCGTGCGGGCGATTTCTTCGGAACGGCAGAGTGCAAACACCGATGGGCCGGCTCCTGAAATACTGAATCCGAGCGCTCCTGCCTTCAGTGCATATTCTTTCATCTCATCAAAGCCGGGTATCAAAATAGAACGGGCGGGTTCCACGATATGATCTTCCATTGAACGCGAAATCAAATCGAAATCTTCGGTGTATAAGCCCGCAATCAAACCGCCTACATTGCCCCACTGTTTTACAGCCTGTGACATCTGCACCGATTTTCGAAGTATCAGCCGTGTATTCTTCGTGCTGATGGATAGATGCGGATGAAAAACAGCGATAACAAGGCCATCGGGGACGTGAAGCTGAACCACATCGAGCGGATTCTGACTTCGGATCAGTGTAAACCCACCCAGTAACGAAGCTGAAACATTATCGGCATGAGGGCTCCCGCTCGCCGCCAGTTCACCCTCGAGGGCAAAATTAAGCAGATCCATTTTGCTGAAGGGGTCACCCAGCAGGCGGTTCAGCGCTACCACAGCTGCTACGGAACTCGCAGCGCTGGATCCCATTCCGCTGCCCAGGGGCATCATTTTGTGAATTCGTATCGAAATACCAAAATCCGGTTCCTCATCCAGATTTGCAATCAGTGCCAGTGCTGCTCGTCCGGCCGTGTTTTTGATCGGTTCACGGGGCAGAAGGCCGTCGTCGCCCGTAATCTCATCAATCGAAACGCCGGGTTTATCACTTTTTGAGACTTCAACAATGTCCCCCGGTTCGTTGATGGCGAGGGCAAGTACATCAAAACCGCACGACACATTTGCCACTGAGGCGGGAGCAAACGCTTTGACTGTGTCTGATTTTTTAATGCTCATGATTACCCCGCGTTGCTTGCCGCTTTTGTACTTACAACCCTTAAAATGTCAGCTACGATACCGCCTGATGTCACATTTGCGCCGGCACCCGGACCTTTGATAACCATCGGGCTTTCTTTGTAATATCTTGTGTAGAGTGCCATAATATTATCGCTTCCGTCGAGACCATAAAATGGGTGATCTGCTGATATTTTTTCCAGCTTCACTACGCCTCTGCCGTTTTCAAATCGCGCGATATAACAGAGTTTTTTTCCATGCTCCTCTGCTTCCAGCCTCATTTTTTCGAATTCATGATCATACTCAGAAAGTTTTTCGAAAAACTGATCCACATCCATGCCATTTCGCGCCGGTTCCGGCACCAGGTTTTGAACGTCAATATCTTCCGGTTCAATTTTAAAACCGGCTTCCCTCGCCAGAATCAGAAGTTTTCGGGCGACATCACGGCCATTCAGATCTTCCCGCGGATCGGGTTCGGTGTACCCTTTCTCGCGAGCCTGCCGTACAATCTCGCTGAACTTTTGATCTCCCGTAAAGGAGTTAAAAATGTAACTGAGTGTTCCGGAAAGTACGCCTTCAATTTTATCCACCTGATCTCCGGTGGATACCAGTTCATCAATGGTGGATATGATCGGCAAACCGGCACCCGCGTTGGTCTCATACTTAAACGCAACGTTGTGTTTACTGGCAAGATCGTGCAGTTCCTGGTAGTATTTGAGCGATCCCGAATTCGCCTTTTTATTTGGCGTAACCACCGAAATACTTGATGAGAGCAGTTCCGGGTAGATTTCCGATACTTCATCACTGGCTGTACAGTCTACAAATATAGAGTTGGGCAGGTTGTGCTGTTTAATCTGACTGATAAACTCCGGCAAAGAGGTCGGTTTTCCGTGATTGTCAAGCTGTTCATTCCAGTCAGATAACGGAACGCCCTCTTCGCGGATCAGCATCTGCCGGGAGTTGGCAACTCCTCTTAAACAAAAATCAATATTGTAATCATCATAAAAAACCTGGAGCTGTCCGCGGATCATTTCCAGCAGGGTTCCGCCGATCAGTCCGATGCCGGCCACGTAGAGATTTACCGTTTTCACACCAGCCAGGAAAAAGGCATCGTGCAGTGTATTGATCGCTTTTTTCTCATCTTTATTATTCACTACAAACGAGATATTCCGCTCCGATGAGCCCTGTGCGATCGCGCGAATATTGATACCATTTCGTCCCAGTGCACGAAATACACGGCCTGCAATTCCGGGGATATTCTTCATGTTATCCCCGACAACAGCAATGACGGACAGATCTTTCTCCACATCCACTTCATCAATTTCGTGTCCAAGCATCTCCTGCTCAAATTCTGACTGGATCGCGTTTTTTGCAGTCTCTGACTGATTTGGCGGCACCGCGATCGAAACCGTATGTTCCGATGAAGCCTGCGTAATCATGATGATATTCACATCAGCATCCGCAAGAGAGGTGAAGATACGGGCGGCAATGCCACTAACGCCAATCATGCCACTTCCTTTTACGGTCAGCATGGTAATGTTCCCGATGGATGAGAGCCCTTTAATGAGATTATGTGTGGGCTGAATTTCTTTCCGAATGGACGTTCCGGGCTGTGAAGGATCGAATGTATTTTTGATAACAATAGGAATCTGTGCCTTTAGCGCCGGGATGAGCGTTGGCGGATAGATCACTTTTGCTCCGAAATGCGATAGTTCCATCGCCTCTTCATAAGAAATCTCATAGATCGGGAACGCACGTTTAACCTTTACGGGATCTGCGGTCATTAAACCGTTTACATCTGTCCAGATCTCAATCAGTTCACTTTTGAGAGCAGCGCCCAGCAGGGAAGCGGTGTAATCGGATCCGCCGCGCCCGAGGGTTGTGGGAAGTTTTGCGCGGTTTGCGGCGATAAAACCCGTGACCACATAAACTTTCGTTTTACCGGAACCGTTAAAATAGTTCTTAATTTTTTTATACGTGGTTTCTTCATCCACTCTTGCATTACCGAAGCGTGAGTCGGTCACAATAAACGATCGGGCATCGGTATAAGAAGATTCGATCCCCTCATTTTTTACCAGGTAGGTAAGTAGTTTTGCCGAGAGTCTTTCGCCGAATCCCATGATAAAATCCCTGGTTTTCGGGGTAATCTCCTGAACCAGTGAAACGCCTTGAAGAACATCCTCAAGCTCGTTTAAGATGAGTTTCAGCTCGGTAATCAGTTCACTTTGTGCCTGTGCCGGAAGCATTTGCCGGGCCACACTGTAATGCCGTTCTTCAAGATTTTTTATCGTCTCTTCATAGCTGAATGAAGCTCGCTCCATCCGGTCGCACGTTTCTACAAGCTGATCAGTTACACCCTTCATCGCCGAAACAACAACGGCAACAGAGCCGCTTTCCGCCCTCTTTTTTACGATTGAAATAACGCTTGATATCGACTCGGCTGTACCCATTGAAGAGCCGCCAAACTTCAGCACTTGCATAGAAAATATTTCATTAATAGTGTGGTATGAAGCGATTTATGTTAGTCAACTGTAGGTTCCTGTTCAAGTTAATTTCGTGAATTTCTTTCATTTTTCAATCTTTGCTTTAGAAGCGCTTCCTGATATTTTCGCCGATTTTCAGCTTCTGAACTGTATTCTTCAACTTTTATATGTTAAATAGAGTGTGGAGTTACAATAACTATACTTTTTTATAGTGTCATATTTGTGGTGAACAACCTAAAAGTCATCCGATAACACCACACCAGATACGTTAACAACGATCCACTGATATCAATGTCTGCCAAATCTAAATAAATACTCATGAGTACATCCATCGCCATTCTTGGTGCCGGGAATATCGGCACTGCCATCGCTACCGGGCTTGTTTCATCCGGCACCTACACTGCTCCTTCAATCACGCTTACGCGCCGAAGGATCAAGCTTCTTGAACCATTTTCAGAAAAGGGGTTCAATGTAACAACCAGTAATAAAGAGGCCATTGACCAATCGGATATCATTATTGTTGCCGTTGAACCGAGCCAGATCGACGAGCTTCTGAAACAGATTTCCGGGTTTCTGGATAGCGGCCGTCACACTTTGATTTCAGTCGTATCGGGAGTGAATATCGGTCACATGAAATCGATTGTATCGCCGGATCTGCCCGTTGTTCGCGCGATGCCGAATACCGCCATTGCAATTGGAGAATCGATGACCTGCATCTGCACAGATAACGGAAATGCCGAAGTTTTAGAGATGGCTACACAAATTTTCAACGCGGTTGGGAAAACGGTTACCATCATGGAGGAGCAGATGACTGCAGCCACCGCTCTTTGCGCATGTGGTATTGCTTTCTTTCTGCGCTCCATCCGGGCGGCTTCTCAGGGCGGAACGGAGATCGGGTTTCATGCGCATGAAGCGCTTGAGATGGCGGCACAGACGGCCAAAGGCGCCGCTTCACTTTTGGCTGATAAAGCCAATCATCCCGAATATGAAATTGACAGGGTCACCACTCCGCGCGGATGCACCATTTCAGGATTGAATGAAATGGAACACAGCGGCTTTAGTTCAGCCATGATCAAAGGGATTTTACTCTCCGCTAAAAAAGCGGAAGGACTGCATAAAGCAGATGATGAATCCTGAGGTTGAATTGAACCCTGCCCGGTTTTTGCAGTGCCGGACAGTGAACTCAACCATTACGCCATCAACGGATTCTCCTCCTTCTCCATCCCGAGGCCTTCCGCCGGATCAACAGCGTTGCGGTTATACTCTTCAAGTGTAAATTCATCAACCAGGATTGCATCAAACCGGGCGTTTTCGGTTTCTTTCACGCGGTTTGCCTCTTCGTGGGTGATAATTCCTTTTTCCAGTGCGGGATCAAGCTGCTTCAGCACACTCCCTTTTTTGAGCTCGCCCGCCTTAGTGGCTTTGTAGAGTTTTTTGTAGATCGGGAAGTTATCTTCAATAAGCTTCAGAGCATGTTCGTATTTACCGATCGCCTCATCGTTTGATTTGCTCATGTAAATTCCTTTTGTCAGCCTGTCGCGCTGTTCACCACGCTGCTGCATCGCCTGGGCAACTTTATGGCCCAGTATATCAGATGGCTTTTTCCCAATCCGGTTGATCCGTGACCACAGAGCAACCGGTCCGCGGAATACCCAGCTAAACCCCGGAACTTCAATTTCGTTGTAGATCTCATCAAAAGCGGTCTGAATTCGATAAAATGCATACTGCATCGCCCATTCGAAAAAGATACGATCTTCTTCTTTCCGACCTTCCGCTTCAAACCGGCGAAGCGTAGCTGATGCAAGAACCATCCAGCTCAGAATATCGGCGTAGCGTCCGGCGAGTTTCTCTTTC
This sequence comes from Rhodohalobacter sp. SW132, assembly GCF_003390325.1. NCBI lineage: Bacteria > Pseudomonadati > Balneolota > Balneolia > Balneolales > Balneolaceae > Rhodohalobacter > Rhodohalobacter sp. SW132. The sequence goes on from NZ_QUOK01000005.1 coordinate 236,949, forward strand.
ATTTTGAGTGCACCGCCGTAGGAACCGAGAGCGATATCCGCCATAAATGCAAAAGATGCGGATGCCCACGCCAGTTTTCGGTAATATCTGGCAGCCGGGCCGCTGACGGGCGATCTGGCAAGACGCCCGCGGGTCAGGCTCAGCATCAGTGACCGTATTTTATTCTGCACCACATGTCCAAGGTGTCCGGTGAACGCTTCATCAAACGCTTTCACATCATTCTCCATTAAGGCATTAATTTCCTTCAATGCGTAAGGGTGACTGCGGATTGCACCCTGACCAAAGATCATGAGCGTACGGGTGAGAATATTGGCGCCCTCAACCGTAATGGCGATCGGCGTGGCAATGTAACTATGTGCAAAGAGATTCCGTGGTCCGCGTGAAATTCCCGCTCCGCCAACGATGTCCATCGAATCATTGATGATTTCACGACCAAGTTCAGTGAAGTTATATTTGGCAATTGCGGTAACCACAGCCGGTTTGGCGCCTTTGTCGAGAGCACCGCAAATATATCCGCGGGCAGCATCCATAAGATAAGTGTAACCGCCGATTCGGGCCATCGGCTCCTCAATTCCTTCAAACTTCCCAATGTTCAGGCCGAACTGTTTCCGGATTCCGGCGTAAGCTCCCACCGCGCGAAACGCCATCCGTGCTCCACCAATCGATTGTGCGGGAAGTGAAATTCCGCGGCCCACAGCAAGTGACTCCATCAGCATACGCCAGCCGTTTCCGGCTCCTTCCTTTCCGCCAATAATGGCATCAATCGGAACCTTCACATTCTTTCCACGGGTCGGGCAGTTATAAAACGGAACGCCGAGCGGATCGTGACGTTTGCCAAGTTCAACACCCTCCGTGTCGCTCGGCACCAGGGCGCATGTAATTCCCAGATCTTCGCCCTTACCCAGGTAATCCTTGGGATCACTCAATTTAAAAGCCAATCCTATTACCGATGAAATCGCCGCAAGTGTGATGTACCGCTTATCCCAGTTTAGAAGAAGGTAAAGATTACCGTTATCATCCATTTTCACTACACCCGTACTCTGCATCGCGCCTGCATCTGATCCGGCATTGGGTTCGGTCAGCGCAAAACAGGGAATCTCCCGCCCGTCTGCAAGTCGAGGCAGATAGTGATTTTTCTGATCTTCAGTTCCGTAATGCATAAGCAGTTCGGCAGGACCGAGTGAGTTGGGCACCATCACGGTTGTTGCAAGCGGGCCGCAGCGGGAAGCGAGCTTAGACACGATCGCGCTGTGTGCATTCGCCGAAAAACCGTAGCCGCCATACTCCTCGGGGATAATCAACCCGAAAAATCGTTTCTCTTTCAGGTATTTCCACGTCTGATCATCAAACCCTTTCCTTTGAAAAACGTCCCAGTCGCTCACCATTCCGCAGAGCTCCTCTACCGGGCCGTCCATAAACTCCTGCTCTTTCTCTGTCAGTTCAGGATAGGCCTCATCCATCATTTTTTTGAAATTGGGTTTTCCCGAAAAAAGCTCTCCTTCTATCCAAACCGTGCCGGAATCAATCGCTGTCTGCTCCGTTTCCGAAATGGCGGGTAATATTTTCAGGGCGTCCAGCAGTTTCATCACCGGTCCCGAAAAGAGCACCCGTCTCAGCGGTTTTACATTAAAAATCAAGACAAGTACAAGATAGGTTGTGACCAGCCATACGGGAGCGCCAAATCCTGCAAGCGCTACCAAGCCGGCAATCGCCCAGATCCATAAAGGTGCTCCTGTGTATGCAAAAATTATAAATGCAGCAATTACGCTTCCCCATGAAACCCAGCCGGGGAGCTCTGCAAAAAATGAAAATTGTTGAATGAAAGATTCCATGACGATCTCCTTTAAACCGTTGTTTTTTGTGAAATAAAACCTTGTATGATGTGATCCACTGCCTGCTTAATAAACGTGTCTGTGGGTATACGCGTATCCAGCCGTTTGCTGATAACAACCGATGCCACACCGTGAAGCTGCGCCCATACCGTGTAGGCACTCATGAGCGGATCATCGACGTGCAGTATTCCCCGCTCTTTTCCCTCCTTAATGATATCGGCCAGCAGTTCGTAGATTTTCCGAATCTGCTCGAACTTCTCCTTTGGAAACCGTGGCATCTCTTCGGGCCGAACCATATAGATAATTTCATACTCCTGGGGATGATTCAGCGCAAAATAGATAAATCCGTCCGCCATCTTCTCCAGTTTTCGGATCGGATCATCACCATCTTCAAGCTGCTGCTGCAACACATTTGCCAGCCTGCCTATGCTTGTTTCAATCAGGGCAAGTATCAGTTCATCTTTATTTTTGAAATGCAGATAGATACTGGTTGCGGAAACATCCACTTCGCCAGCAATTTTTCGCATCGACATTTTCCCGAAACCCTCTTTTATCAAAAGAGTACGGCTTACTGTTAAAATATCATCCCTGAGAGACATAAAAGAGAGGTTAACACTGTTAAGTACACAGTATCAATTTATCATTTTATGGCAGAAAGTCAATAGAGATTAATAATTCAGTTATTTAGCCTGAACTGTATGTACTGAATTGTCCGGCCGTCCTGAAGATGCTTCTTTTCGTAGTAGGTTTTTATGGAAAGGATTTCATCATTCGGGTTTTGCGCGTAAAGATCGCTGTAGTGTTCCATTATGGAAAGACCCTGCTCTTCGACAACCTCTTCCGTAAAATTGAACAGCGGTTTCGAATCCGTTTTCAAATGCACGACGGCATCCGCATGGGCAACTTTTCGGTAGATGGACAGAAACCGTGGCGAAGTGAGCCTTTTTTTTGATTTGGACTTTCTTAAATACGGGTCGGGAAAAGTGATCCAGATTTCAGAAATTTCTCCTTCGCTAAAAAATTGATCGAGGTGATCGATGAAGCACCTCAGAAAACGGACGTTCTCCAGCTCCTGCTCCATTGCGCGCCGGGCCCCTTTCCAGATGCGGTCTCCCTTGATATCAATCCCGATATAGTTTTTGTCCGGATTGAGTTCGGCGAGATTTGTGGTGTACTCCCCTTTTCCGCACGCAAGCTCTACTACAATCGGGTTGTCGTTCCCAAAAATTTCTTGAGCCCACTTTCCGGCAGGTGGTTCCCCTGTTTCAAATTCGGTGTGTTCAATAACATTTTCAAAACCAACATTATCAGCATATCGCTGCAGTTTATTCTTTCCCATCCCAGGTACTGCTAAATTATTTTAAATCAATTTATTGTTCATTACGCACATTATGGCTGGAGCCGTTTTCTGCTCCATTTACCGTCTGTTTTTTGATACAGGATTCTGTCGTGCAGGCGGCCGGGTCTTCCCTGCCAAAACTCAATCTCTTCGATTTCAATACTATATCCGCCCCAGAAGTCGGGTGTCGGAACTTCATCATCACCAAACTTCTGTGAGATTTTATCGGCTCTCTCTTTGAGTGCGTCCCGGTTTTCCACCGGTGAACTTTGGCGAGACACCCACGCACCGATCTGACTCTCCCTCGGCCGGGACTGAAAATAGCTGTCATTTTCTTTGCGGCTCAGCTTTTCCACTCTTCCGCGTATTCTAACCTGACGTTCCAGTTCCGGCCACCAGAACGAAACAGCGGCACTGGGCGTTATTTTTAGTTCGTCGCCTTTGCGGCTGGTGTAATTTGTAAAAAACTGAAGCGTTTCCCCTTCAATGCCTTTCAGCAGAACAATCCGAACATTCGGTGCCCCGTTCGGGGTGACGGTAGCCAGAGACATCGCGTTTGGCTCATTTACTTCCGACTCAATCGCCTCATCAAGCCAGCGGGCAAACATCGGCACCGGTTGACTGGGCAGATCCTCATCCCGAATTCCGCCTTTCGTGTAATTTTCTCGCAGTGAGGCGATATCACGTTTAATCTCCTTACCCAAAGTACTCCGGTTCATTTCCTTTTTTCCATTTGATGTTGCACCCGACACTCGGTATCTGATCTTCGGGAACCGGCTTTCCGCTCAGCATTTTGTTGGTAGCCTCACGTAAATCTTCTCCGGTTGGTTTTACGCCGTTGCCCGGACGGGATGAATCAAACTGCCCCCTGTAGGCCAGCTCAAGGTTTTCATCAAACAGAAAAAAATCGGGCGTGCATGCTGCTTTATACTTTTTTGCCACCTCCTGGGTCTCATCATACAGGTACGGAAACGGGTAGCCGAAAGCTTCAACATCTTCTTTCATTTTTTCAGGGCTGTCATCCGGGTAGTTGTCCACATCATTCGAACTGATTGCCACTACTTTCAGCCCGCGGCTTTCAAAATCTTTGGCGTAACGCACCAGTTCCTGTTTGATATTCTTTACATACGGGCAGTGATTGCAGATAAACATAACGAGCAAACCATCGGCATCTTTAAAATCATCCAGCGATACCGTGTTGCCATCTGTATCGGGTAGTGAAAAACCTGGAGCTTTGGTTCCAAGCTCCAGCATTGTTGAATTTACTGCAGACATATTTTCTTAATTTGATTTATAAATTTAATTCAGTTTTTCAACAAAAAGTTACCGTAACTCATTCGATAAATGAAAATATACCAACTATTTGAAGGGGATATAAACCGAAACTTACCGAAATTAAAAAAGCCTGAGTTGCGCGGTTGACGGACGCCTGAAAGCTGAAGTATTCAGCGGCTTTCGGTCACCCTCCAGCCCGAGCCGTTTTTTGTGAATGGAAAATAGCTGGCGGATCTGTTCCCCATATGCTCCCTCTCCGTGAAATCGTTTCCCAAATTCCGAGCGGTTTAGCTGGCCATCCTTCAGGCTTTTGACTTTGTTAACGACTTTCTGTTTTCGGTTGGGCTGATGGTCATCCAGCCATTTCAAAAAGATATCCTTCACAGAGTAGGGCAATCGCAGGATCGTATACGAAACCGATGAAGCACCGGCATTTTTCGCGGCTTCCATAATCGGCACAATTTCATCATCCGTGAGCCCGGGAATCAGCGGGGCGATGTTTGCGTGAACCGGAATTCCGGCCCTGGTTAACTCTTCAACCGCCTGTAGCCGTTTTTCAGGGCGTGATGTCCTCGGCTCAAGACTACCGATCAGATCACGGTCCAGGCTGGTGATCGAAAGCACAACACGAACCGCATTCACTTCCGCGAGCTTTTTAAGCAAATCGATATCCCGAGTAACCCCGTAATTTTTGGTGATGATCACGAGCGGATGGAGCGATTCGGCAAGAACTTCCACGCACCCACGAGTGATTCTCAGCTCTTTTTCCAGCGGCTGATAGGGATCGGTCACGCCGCTCATCACAATGGGTTTGGGTTTCCAGCTCTCACCCGACAGTTTCTCCCTCAGCAGTTCAGGGGCATTGTATTTCGCTACAATTTTTGATTCAAAATCGAGACCGGCCGACATCCCCAGAAATTCGTGGCTTGGCCGGGCGTAACAATATGCGCACCCGTGCTCACACCCTCTGTATGGATTCAGGCTAACCTCAAACGGAATATCGGGACTTTGATTCGTTGAAATGATCTCTTTGGTGTGATCGGTCAGAATCTTGGTTTTCGGCCTCTCCAGCCGGCCCGTTTTCTCATCGGGATCATACTCCAGCTTTTCATCTGTAAATCTGTGCTTCGGATTGTCGGCAGCTCCCCTGCCGCGGATCGGTTGATGCTTCATGGTTACATATTTTACACATATATTACAACATATTTTCCTCTCTTAAAAGCAGAACAAAATTTTGCAAGGGAATTTTTCTGATCAGTCTCTCGCCTTAATCTCCTCGTAGCTTTTTTCCAGATCGATCATGGGTTCTGGATAATCCCTGCCGATTTCCGTTTCGTAGAGTTTCTGCTGATCCGGGGTCATTTTCCACGGTTGGTGGACGAATTCTGATGGAAGGTTTTTTAGTTCAGGGATCCATAGCCGCACGTACTCCCCTTTTTTATCATATTTCTGTGCCTGGTTTATGATATTGAAATATCGGTTCCTGGGATCGTGACCCACGGTTGCGTTGTAGGCCCAGTTTCCCCAATTGCTGCATACGTCGTAATCTATCAGTTTAGATTCAAACCAGGCTGCTCCCCGGCGCCAGTCGAAGTTCAGATTTTGCGCAAGAAAACTGGCCGCATTTTGTCGTCCGCGATTGCTCATATACCCTGTGGCGTTCAATTCACGCATATTCGCATCCACGAACGGAATTCCGGTAGTACCTGAAGCCCATCGTTCAAAAATATCGTGATCTTTTTCTTTATCGAGAACTTTTTCCTGGATCCCACCAAGTTTAAAAATCTGACTGCCATATTTAACTGCAGAAAATCGGAAATAATCTCTCCAGATCAGTTCAAACTTCATCCAGTAGGTTGATACGTTTTCATGCACGTCTGTTTCATACTTTTCAACCTCTGCATGAATCGATCGAGCCGAAATACAGCCGTGTGCCAGCCAGGGTGAAAACTTGGATGAATAATCGGCGCCAAGGAGTCCGTTCCGGGTAAATTTATAATCTCTGAGTTTATCCGCCTCAAAAAAGTAATGATTCAATCTTTCCCACGCAGCACTCTCTCCGCCTTTAAATTGCAGAACAGCCCTGCCATCCGGTTCCGCCGGTTCAAGGCCAAGATCCTGAATTGCGGGGATTTTGCCCGGCTCAACTTCATCGGGAGTTTTAAATTTTGCCGGTACATTTACCGGCTCGCGGACCAAACTTTGATTCTCTGTCTTTTTCCGAAACTGTGTAAATACGTCTGGGATGGAAAAAAGACTGAAAGGCAGATCATCCCTGTGATACATAGTGTTGTCCCAATACCTTTTAAACGGAATTTCCAGGCTTTCTTCAACCCTTGCCTCAACATCTTTCTCCTCCTGTGTCACTTCTCCATGATACAAAAGTTGACCGGCGCCTGTTTCTAACACTATTCCCTGCAAAATCTCTTCGGGCTTTCCACACCTCACAATCAGTTCACCACCATTCTCCCTGATCCGATTTCGTAAATCTTCCACGGATTCTATCAAAAATTGTGCTCTAAGGGAGTCCGTTTTAGGAAAACCGTAGCGAGTTTTTGAAAAATGACGCGGATCAAAACAGTAAACCGGAAGCACCTCTCCTGTTTCGGCTGCGGCTTTCAGCGGTTGATGGTCGGTTAGCCTGAGGTCGTTGCGCAGCCATACAATAGATTTCATAAACGGGACTTTTATTCTGAAAACAGATCGAAGCAATAACCTAAATCCTCTACAAAAAGTTGACTCAAAAAGGATTGTTTATTTTTCTGTACGATAGAAATGATTCTGTTTTCGATATTTTAAAATCATCAACAGTGAAATCCCAAATGTTTTAATTCATTTTAACTGCAATTTCAGGTATTTAAATGTGGTCAGAATCCCCAATAATTGAGACTGTAATTTAAACCCGAATTTCTTTCCAATTACTCCTGCCAATTACTCCTGAATTTCAGTGAGTAAAAAAATCAGCCTTGAAAAATATGCTTAAAAAATCAGCAGACACTAAGTTGAAAAAAAGCTATAAAGAAGATCTGCCAGAAATCTTTAAGAAGATCAATAACGGGATTATAAGTTCTTATTTTACTGCAATTTAAATATTCAAATAAATTGATTGCGACCGCTATTTTTTTTAAGATGGAAGGAATGTTATCGAGTTGAGTCTTTTTTACATGTGTTGTATATCGAGCATGTTAGATCTTTAATATTTAGGATTAACTTAAATTACAAATACATGAAATCAATTAAGACTATTAAACAGCTATTTCTTACCGTTTTTATACTTTTACTCATCAGCGGTTTCGATATGTGTGCCTTTGCCCAATCTGATGACGAGGATGAAAGCTCACTTCACGTTGGCGGGGCGGTGCGATACAATCTTATACTTCAGGATTTTGAAAGTGATATGGATGCCACCAGCGGTCAGTTTACCTGGGACACGTGGCGCATAAATGTACTGTATGACAACCCCGGCGGAATCGGGCTAAACTTTGAGTATCGTTTCTATCCAACCTTCGGCACAAATTTCATCAAACAGGGTTGGTTCGACTACAGCATTTCTGAAAGAACTGAAGTGCAGCTTGGTGTAACCCAGGTTCCATTTGGCAATATCCAGTATAATTCCAATAACTGGTGGTTCAGCCTTCCTTATTATGTTGGCCTTGAAGATGATCACGACATGGGGATCAAATTTACCCGCACGACAGATAGCTGGCAATGGGATTTTGCCTATTTTTTCCAGCCTGAGCCGGAAGGCCCTGTTGGCGGTGACGGATCGTTTGGCATAGGCGGAAGCGGACGCTACTCTTACGATGTTATTCCCGAAGGTGAGGCTTCTCTCACGGAAAGAAATCAATTCAACATTCGTGGTGCATATCAGCTGGAAAACGGTGAATTTGGAGCATCCGTACAATACGGTCAACTCTATAATAGTGTATTGGATGAGATGAATGGCCGGTACGCTTTCGCAGCACATGCGGATTTTACATTCGGCAATTTTGGGGTAATGCCGCAATTCCTCTATTACGGAATGGATGCCGTGAATGATGCCGGCGAAGATATCAGCACGGTTTTTATGGGCGCATACGGCATACCTTATGAAGTATCAACAGAAGCATGGATCGCAACTCTCGGACTCTCCTACTCATATGATGTAGACTGGGGCCCCATCACAAACATCAACTTCTACAACGATTTCAGCTACATGGAAAACCAGGTTGGAGCTGAAAACTCGTTACTAGCAAGCGGTGATAATCTGAACCTGAATGACAACTTTCAGCACACTATCCAGAATATCACCGGATTCCTAGTATCTGCCGGTCCCGTGTTTGCATATTTTGATATTGCACAAGGAGTAAATCAGCCCTGGCTGACAGATGATTTTGGTGTGGGTGTAGGACCCGGGCATGAAGATCTGGGGTCGGGAGAATCGGAATACAATATTCGGTACAATATTAATCTTGGCTTTTATTTCTGATATCCCCGCCTATGATGAATGATTTTTTCTCACTCTTAAAATAGAACGATATGGCTTTACGTGGAGAAGAGGACAAACCGGAGTCTAAAAAATCCCGGAAAAAAAAGATTTTTAAAATTCATGGACCAGTCTTCTGGCCGTCTGTGTTTTTAATAACGGTATTGATTGTCGGTACTCTGATTGTCGGAGACGCGGCAGAGGAAATGTTTAGTGCTGTTCAAGTCAATATCACCGACTGGGCAAGCTGGCTGTTTGTAGCCGGTGTGAATATTTTCATCGCCTTTGCACTATACTTTGCTTTTAGCAAATTTGGTGGAATACGATTAGGCGGAGTAGATGCAAAACCGGAGTTCAGTAAAATGGCATGGTTTGCCATGTTATTTAGTGCCGGTATGGGAATCGGCCTGATGTTTTTCGCTGTAGCCGAGCCGATGTGGCACCTGCTTTATCCTCCGCACGCCGAAACAGGGTCTGTTGAAGCGATCAGGGATTCGATGGGAGTTACGTTTTTGCACTGGGGCCTGCACGCCTGGGCGGTTTATGCAATCGTAGGACTCGCGCTCGCATTTTTTGCTTTCAACCGGAAACTTCCGCTCTCTTTCCGCTCTGTATTCTACCCGCTTTTGGGTGACAGAATCAACGGATGGATTGGTGATGTAATCGATATCCTTGCAGTTCTTGCCACCCTGTTTGGATTGGCAACCTCGCTCGGACTTGGTGCACAGCAGGCCGGTGCGGGAATGGAATTTGTATTCGGCCTCGATAACACCGTAAACCTGCAGGTTATCATTATTGTAGCAGTAACACTCGTAGCTGTTGGATCCGTGGTACTCGGTATACATAAAGGTGTAAAAGTACTCAGTGAGTTCAACATCCGCCTGGCCGGATTGTTTTTGCTGTTCATCCTTGTATTCGGCCCAACTCTTTACATATTGGGGACTTTTGTACAGAGCACAGGGTATTACCTGCAAAACTTTGCAAGTTACGCCACCTGGACTCAATCCTTCGAAGAAGGTGAGTTTATGAGCACCTGGACCGTATTTTACTGGGCCTGGTGGATTTCATGGTCACCTTATGTAGGAATGTTTATTGCCCGTATTTCAAAGGGGCGCACCATTAAAGAATTTATCCTCGGCGTGCTGATCGTACCCACCCTCGTTACGTTCTTGTGGATGAGCGGCTTTGGCGGGAGCGCACTATACCTTGAAACAACCGGTATTGCGGAAATTGCGAGCGCCGTTGAAGCAGATCAAACAACGTCTCTCTTTATTTTGCTTAATGAATTCCCGTTTGGAATTATAACCAGCTTTCTTGCAATCGTTCTTGTACTCAGCTTCTTTGTAACATCATCTGACTCTGGCTCCCTAGTGATAGACAACCTGACAAGTGGCGGAAAACTCGATTCACCCGTAGGCCAGAGAGTATTCTGGGCATCAACTGAGGGTGCAGTAGCAGCTGTTCTGCTTATTGGCGGCGGCCTTGGAGCACTCCAGGCAGCGGCAATTAGTTCGGGCCTTCCATTCGTTATTTTACTGCTGATTATGTGCTATAGCCTCAGGCAGGGACTAAATCGCGAATACAAAGACAATATGCTCAAAGAGAAGGATAAAGAACGCGAATCCTACAGGGAACTCTTATCCAAGACAATCGAACAACAAAAGAACAAATAGATCGGGAGCAAATTTATGGAACGTTATGAAGATTGGTTTGTGTGCTTAGATTTAACCAGTATGGATGATATTCTTACCGGTTACACACATTTTCTAACCACTGAAATGAAACCGAAATCGATCACCTTCCTCCACGTGATAAAATCTCACGAAGCGGCTGATGATATGATCGAGATGTTTCCTGAAGTAAAAGACCGCGAAGATGTAGAAAAAGCCCTGAGAAATAACCTCCAGGAAAAAATCGACAGATACTTCAGCGACTCTAAGGTCGAAATAGATTTACTTCTTAGAACCGGACGCCCAACGGAAGAGATCGTCAAGGTGTTGGATCAAATCAACCCGGATCTCACCGTAATGGGTAAAAAATCGGGATATGCCGGTAGCGGAGTTATTCCCCGGCGGATTATGAAATATGTACCTACATCCATTCTTTTTGTACCGGAAACAAGCCGGTATCAGTTAAAGAAAGCCATTGTTCCGGTGGATTTTTCCGATCAGTCGGCAACGGCTGTAAAAGCCGCGCTTGAACTCACCGCTGAAAAGGGTGGTTCTGTTACCGCACAGCACGTGTACAACTATCCCGCCCGATTTTTCCCCAATCTGCCCGATGAGGAAGACGAGAAAAAAATGGACAACTATCTAGAGGAGAAAAAACATGATTTTGTTAAAAAACATTCTTTACCGGATGATGTAGAGTTTGTTTTTTCACTGAATGTAGACGGGCCGAAAATGGATCAGATTTATGATCAGATTGTCCACGATCAGGCTGATTTAATTGTAGCTGTTTCCAAATCAGGTAAAGGAATAACCAGCATTTTACGTGAAGATTTCACCGATAAAATGGCCTATTACAGGTTTGGCATCCCCATTCTTCTCGTGAAGGATAAAGAGAAACATCAGGGCTTCTTCAAATCTTTACTGAAGAAAAACTGATCACAGTTCGTTAATCAACATAAGCCCCGGATCATTTCCGGGGCTTTTTATATTTATTCCCATATGGCACATCAGTATTGAATCTGCAAGATTAAGCCACAACACTTCTATTTCCCCGCCCTCTGGTTACTCCTCTGCAATCTGCATAAATACCCTGTTATGCGGATCAACAGTGACGGCAGCACCGGGTTCATACTCCAGCCGAAATACACCATCTTCCGGATTTACAAGTACAATTTCACCATCCACCTCAACTTCAACCGGCATGTGAAAGCGGCCTCCGGATTCCGTTTCCCATTTCATTGACACCTGCTCTTCACCTTTTTCAACCCTCAGCTTCGGAACTTGCGCCTCACGCAGGTACGCCCGGAACATCCAGGACAGATCCTCGCCTGATAACCGGTTCACCAGCGTTAAATAGTCATCGGTCGTTGCATGCCGCATGTGGCTTCCATCCGTGATATTCTCCATTTCAGGATCAGGATATGCAAACCGCCTTAATGATTCGAAGAAGATCTCATCACCCAAATAAAAACGGAGCGTATGCAGGAAAACTGCACCTTTAAAGTAGATATCACCGCCTCTTCCGCCGCCGGTGACTTCGCGGGTTGTCATGCTTTGCAGTGGGGCTGTGGGACTCACAGAGGAGATTCTGCCCTCAAAGTGGCGGATCATCGCGCGGTAGTTCTCCTCTCCGCTGACATGCTCGGTATACAGGGCCTGCATATAGGTACCGAATCCCTCGTGGATCCAAAAATCACGCCAGTCCCACACCGTTACCATGTTTCCCCACCACTCGTGCGCAAGTTCGTGCTGATGGAGATCATCAAAAGGTGCAGGATCACCAAAAAGCACGCCATCTTCAAAGCCGGCTCCATACGCGATTAACGACTGATGTTCCATCCCGAGGTAAGGCGCATGCGCGACTCCGTATTTATCTGCCCTGAACGGATACGGACCGAGAATCTCTTCCAGGTACCTCATCTGATCTGCAAACTGCGGAAACAGCTGCCGCCCTTCCTCCACAAATTCGGGAAGAACCCAGAACGTCATCTCCATCTCACCCCCATTTACATTTTCATACGTATCGGTGATCACTTCGTATGGAGCTGCATTAAACGTAACATTGTAGTTGTTGATGGGTGTGGATACGAACCAGTGCCAGGTTTTATACCCGTCTTCAAGGTTAGTGGTACCTCTGGATCGTCCGTTTGATGCAACAACCAGATCATCCGGCATGGTGATGTCGATGGCAACTGAATCGGGGCGGTCTGACGGATGGTCTTTATTCGGCCACCAAACCCACGCACCGATTGTCTGGCACGCTACCCCTGCCCAGGTTTCGCCCGATGGCGTACGGTCCCAAACCATTCCGCCATCCCATGGCGGGTTTGCAGCCACCACAGGCTTTCCACCATAATGAATCTCAACCACACCCGACTCGCCGGGCTGGCGCGTTTCGGGAAACCAAATGTTAAAGGTCCGGTTCTGGCCACCGCGTGTATATCGAAGGGACTCACCATTCATATTATCGGTAATCTTCTCAATCGAGAGTTTTGGATCCAGCGCCAGTGCGATTGTGTTTGTTGGATTCACAATATCAAAATGAACCTCAACGGAGCCAAATACTGTACTGTCAGCTGGTTCTATCATCAGGTCCAGCGCATAGTGATGTACATTATAGGATGATAGCTCAGGCGTGAGTTCACCGCCCGATTCATAGATAAGATCCTGAGCCTGAACGGTGTAACTGACAGATAGAAGGATAAACAGATAGAAGTATTTCATTTTTGCCATGACCTTGAGAATTTATCTTTTGGTCAAAATAGCAAAAATTAGGATAGTTGGAGAACTCTGCACTAACTTCAATGAATACCTTTAATCCCCGATTCTGTTTGATACTGTTAGATTATATAATTATTCTGTGGGCTTATCTACAGTACCGTGTTTTTTAAAAACTCAGTATTTCAATTACTACTTCGGCAACAAACACATACAAGTACCAGGTTTACCCGAAAGATTCTTTAAAGAATGGCAGAAAAACACACCTTAGAACGTGAATTAGGCCTTACATCCATTATAGCAATCAGTATGGGTGCGATGATTGGCAGCGGTATTTTTATTCTGCCCGGCCTGGCCATGGCAGAAGCCGGACCTGCGGTAATCCTCGCTTTTGTGATTGCGGGTATCCTTGTCTTTCCTGCCGCGATTAGTATTGCAGAGCTTGGCACAGCTATGCCGGAGGCCGGTGGTGATTACATTTTCATCGAGCGCGGCCTTGGCCCGGCTGCCGGAACCATCGCGGGCCTAGGGACATGGCTGATGCTGATGTTCAAAGGAGCGCTGGCTTTAATTGGGGGTATGTTCTATCTCTCCGCGGTTTTTGCCCTGCCAAATGTTGAAACGGTTGCCCTGATCATCGGTACCATTCTGATCCTGGTCAATATTTTCGGGGTGAAACAGACCGGTGGATTGCAGGTCATCATGGTGATTATTATGGTTGCCATTCTGGGAATATTTATCGCAGTAAGCCTGCACAATCTCGAATCAAACCAGTTTTTTCCATTTTTTGATGGTGGATTTTCGGGCCTTCTTGCAGCAACCGTTATGGTTCTGATTTCCTATGGAGGGGTTACAAAAGTTGCAGCTGTTGCCGAAGAAATTGAAAACCCCGATAGGAATCTGCCGCTCGGACTTCTTTTGTCACTTACAGTAACAACCGCGATTTATGCGCTGATTGTTTTCGTTCTTGTGGGCATAATTGAGGGAGAGGCGCTTGCAGGTTCCAATATTCCGATGGTGGATGCCGTTGAACCCTTCTTCGGCTATTTCGGCGTGGTTCTGATTGTTCTTGCCGCTATGCTCGCGCTCATCAGCACGGCCAATGCAGGAATTCTCACCGCTTCCCGCTACCCATTTGCGCTGAGCCGTGACAAGTTAATTCCTGAACTATTTGCCCATATCAGCAAAAGATTCAATACACCCGTGATCGCCATTTTGGTTACAGGCGGTGCAATGCTTGCGATTATCCTGCTTCTTCCGGTTGAAGAGATCGCCAAAACAGCCGGCTCCTTTCAGATTGTGGTGTACATTCTTGTGAATATTGCACTGATAGCGTTCAGAGTTCGGAAACCGGCCTGGTATAATCCGAAGTTTAAAGCACCGCTCTACCCTTGGATCCAGATATTCGGTATTCTGTCGGGCATTTATCTTCTCACCCAAATGGATACTCTTCCGCTGATTGGGGGAGTTGGGATCCTGGTTTTTGGTGTATTCTGGTACTTTGTTTACGGCCGTCAGCGCGTGGATCTCACCCGGGACAGCATATTGAGTGAAGCGATCACGACTTCGATTGAGACCGAGTCTGCGGGAGATCACCTGTACAGAATTGTGCTCCCGATTGCGAATCCCGCACATCAGCATGAGCTTCTGAATATTGCGGCCTCGATCGCATCCACCCGGGAAAATTCCGAAGTGATTTGTGTAAATGTGATCACTGTCCCCGACCAAACGTCTCTTGCCCAGGATCTGCAGTTTGATGAAGAACGTGTTAAACGTCAGGATGAACTGTTTGAAGAGATCCGGGCAGCGGCTAAAAACCTGGATTTTAAACTCAGAACCAGGGCAGTGGTCGGCCGTAACGTAAGTCAGATTGTGCTCAATCTGATCGACAAGGAGCACGCCGATGAAGTGATCCTGGGTTGGAAAGGACGCAAAAAACAACGGACTCACATTCTCGGATCCATCATCGATCCGATTGTTAAAGAAGCACCGTGCCGGGTTACACTCGTTAAATCAGTTCATCAAAAAATTGGTAAAACCGCTGTCTTTGTGGGAACAGGCCCATATTCTATCACCGCAGTGAAACGTGCCTCTGAACTGATCGACAATGTTCCGGAAACCGAACTGACGCTGATAAACGTCCAGGATACCGATCAGGACCTAACCGATGAAGAGTTAAAAGCAAAAGGCGACCGCCTGATACAGCAGATCATCATTGATGCGGCAATTGATCCTGAACATGTGTATTCCAGGACTGTGCTTTCGGACGATGCCAAGAAAACACTTCTTGAGGAGAGTAATAAATTTGACACCATTTTAATTGGTGCTTCCCGCTCATCATCTATCGAGCGCGTGCTCTTCGGCACAATTCCGGAGTATATCGGTGAAAATGCCAAAGGGAATGTTCTGATTGTGAGAGGACGGGAACGAAACATTCGATCAGGAATTCATCTGCTCAAAACGTTCTTCAAACGCCAAAATTCAGATTCTGACTCGTCCAGTAGTTAAATTTACACCTCAGGCACCGAGTGGTTTTTAAGTCAACTCGCTGTATCTTATCATCTAAATGAACTACCTCGGGACAGAGCCCACGAGGTATCAACTTGTATCTATAGTTATTTGTTCAAATATATGTTTTTTAAGAGTGTCCCCCTTTGAAGGGGGACTTTTATCCTTTCCGACAAATTGGGTCGGGAAACTCAACATTATAAAATTAAATTTCACGCATAGCATAACCGATGTCTAAAGTTAAATTCACCACCCACCACGGAATGGTGGATATTCTACCCGATGAAGTTAAAAAATGGCAATTCCTTGAACGACTGATCCATGGAGAGGCTGAAAAGTTTAATTTTGAAGAGATCCGGACTCCCATCATGGAGCAGACGGAGCTCATCATTCGCGGATTGGGTCAGCTTACCGATATTGTATCAAAAGAGATCTTCTCATTCAGTCGGGGAGATGACAATTATGTGCTGCGCCCGGAGCTTACCGCACCTGTAGTACGCGCTTATGTTGAAAATCACCTCGATCAGCGTGGCGGCTCCCAGAAACTATACTACATCGGGCCGATGTTCCGTGCTGAGCGGCCACAAAAAGGGCGACAGCGGCAATTCCACCAGTTTGGTGTTGAGGTGATCGGCAGCAGTGATGCAGTGGCTGATGCCGAAGTGATTGCATTTATGGTGAATATTTATGATAAAATCGGTATCACCAACACCACTTTAAAACTGAACTCTATCGGAGATCCTGAAAGCCGAAAGGCCTACGTAGAAGCTTTGAAGAATCATCTAAAACCAAATTTTGATAAACTAAGCGATATCTCTCAAAAGAGGTTTGAAAACAATCCCCTTCGCATTCTCGATTCCAAAGAAGAGGAGGATCAACCATTTATTGAATCAGCTCCGGTCATCACCGATTATCTGAACGATGAGTCGGTTGCTCACTACATCAAAGTTAAACAGTATTTGAAGGATCTCGGCATTTCATATGAGGAAGATCCCTATCTCGTACGCGGCATGGATTATTACACGCAGACCGCCTTTGAGCTGATCAGTCCCGATCTTGGTGCTCAGGATGCCCTTGCTGGCGGCGGACGATACGATCTGCTGGTTGAAGAAATTGGCGGACAGCCTACACCCGCCGTCGGTTTTGCAGCTGGAATGGAGCGGCTGCTGATTGCGTGCGAAGAGCTTGGAATTCCACTCGGCGATGAAAAAACGGTAGATGCTTATATTGTAACTTTAGGTGAGGAAGCACGTTCATGGGGACTCTCCAAACTGCCCGAACTCCGAAAAGCCGGCGTGTCAGCCACCATGGATTACATGGGGCGATCCATGAAAGCACAAATGAAGGACGCCAACCGGGAAAATGCGTTATATACCATCATAGTTGGCGGAAATGAGCTCCAGGAAGGCAAGTTCACACTCCGGAATATGAAGGAGAGTGATGAAGGATCCTACACCTTCAAAGAGATTCTTGAAAAATTAGTGTCAAGTTAATTTTGATGTGCCGGGTTAATGAAATACCCTCATCCGCTAACTCCGCGTCATCGGATGAGTTGGTGGGGGCAAGATATTACTCTATAAAATTATGCACTGGATAATGCAAAGTCAGGACAATTCACCGGATGAAGCGAATTCATCCGGTGAAGATGTGCACCAAACATACCCGTCGATACATCATTGACACGACAACAGGTATAACTGAAATTTCGGGCGGGAGTTAAATCAGGACAGCTCAGCAATTTTACACGCGCCTGACTCCCGAATCCGCCTGTCGTGCGTTACGAGCGGATACTGTGATAATATCGACGTTGCTGCAATCAAACGGTCAGCCGGATCACCATGAAAGCTATCGGGAAGTTTTCTTTGAGCAGAAACCACTTCTGTATCAACCGGAAGCAGTGTTGCAATACGTGGCTGTACTGCTGCTTCGATCCATTTCTGAAACCCCGGTTTCAGCTCAATCCGGCCTTTTCTCTCGAGCATTTCGGTCTCCCAAACGGTTACCCAGGAAATTGACAGTTCACCTGATTCTGCAGCACGATCGAGAGCTTCCCGTTCTTTATTGTTCAACGCGCCATCTCCTAACAGCCACCAGAGCCAGATGTGTGTATCAAGCAGAAGCATTACTGCTCCGGTTCATTTACCTGCAGTGAGTGATTCCAATCCGGACCCGTGTAGCCTTCAAACCCGGAATCTTCAGGGGAAAGTTTTTTTGATGAGCCGGTTCCATGAAGATTTTTCCAGGGAGCATCATCTGTGGTTTTTTGGACCTCTAACTCTTGCTCGAGCGCATGGGTGAAAAGCTGTTTTAGAGTTACACCCTGCTCAATAGCTTTTTTTTTCGCTTTCTTCATGAGGGAATCCGGAATATCTATTGTTGTTCGCATAAAAACATATTCGCATTTTTATGCTTTAATTTCAACATAAATCTACAGCTATCTTGCCATCAGGGCTTTAACCACTTCCCTGGGATCTTTAGCATTTTTCATGCTTTCCACATCTTTTCCTGGCCGGATTAATTTTGAGATTCGGTTTAGCATCCGGATGTGATCCTGAACCTTCATGTTTTTAGGGCTGAGCAGAACCAGAACGACATGGGCCTGGTTAGCTGTGTTTTCCACATTGATGCCATCCTTCGATATCCCAATAAATAGCACCTGCTGATCCACTTTTGAGGTATGAGATTCATAAAATACCACCCCTGGCATTACCTCTGGTGAGTAATCACTGCTGTTTTCAAGTAAGCGCCGGGTAATTCTTTCAATAGCAATGTTTTCAAAAATCTCGTCACCGGTTATAATGGTTGCAAGTGCCGACTCAATGTCGCGGTTTTCAATATCGAGTTTAATACGGCTGCCGGTAACAATTTCTAAGTTTTGGTTGTAACCCATGCCCTGATCTGCTTCTTCCTCTACTTCAGACGAGTAGATTGTGACGAAGCTCAAATCCGGATACCGTTTGGATATCACCCTGGGCAGCCTGTCGAGACCCGGCCGCCACGAAATTGTACCCTCACGCGCACTAACCAGCGAAAGGAGATCATTTTCACCCAGATTTTCATCCAGCCATTTGGTCATATCCGACCACAGGCTCACTTTAAAAAATTCGACATCCACATCAGGTTTAACTTTCGCAATCCCTTTTTCCACATAAGGATTGCGCTCTTCAGTTGATATGACTACTAAATCCACACCCATCTGTTCGGCCATCAGCTTGAGTGAACGGATGGTTCCCGGGAACCCAATTTCAAGTGATGCAAAGGGCGGTACGGCCACAATCAATCTTTCAAATGTGTTTACCGGTTTTTCAATTTTGCATACCATCACCATTTCGTCTACTTCTTCGAGAAGCTGATCGAGAACACTGCCAAATATTTTACGGCGGGTTGAGACTTCACCATTCCAGCCGATCACAATATTTGTAATTCGTTTCTCTTCCACTGCCCGCGCAATTCCTTTCGCAATATTCAAATCAATGCGCGTAATCGGATTTACAGTCACTTCAGCAGAAGCCGCGTGAATAACAGCGTGACTCAGCATTTTTTCACTCCTGGCCACATTCCCTTCTACATCCACTCCATCCCTGGCAACAGTCAGAGGATAAATCGGCTGGCCCGACTTTATATCCCTCACCATAAAAGCGATATCCATCAATGCATCCGAGGTTTCAGGATTCGCCAGAGGTACCAAAATTCTCTGTGGAGCGTCAGCCGGACTGTACGGTTTGTCTTCCTCCTGCGAGGCAACGATACGGCCATACTTCTCAACCAGCCACGGGCCAAAAAGACAGGAGAATAGTATCAGAATCACAACCGCATTAACGGCAGTCTGATCAAAAAAACCGAGTTCATAACCCAGTAAAGTTACCGCCAGAGTTGCGGCTGATTGAGGCGTTGTAAGGCCATGTATAACAAACCCCTCCTCTTTTGTGTATTTATACGTACCCGTAATAATGGCCGATGCCACTCCCTTTCCAATAATAACAAGCAGGAAGAATGCAATCGCCTTTTCCCAAACATCGTAGCTGGTAAGAACCTGCACATCCACCAGCATTCCCACTGAAATTAAAAAGAATGGAATGAAAAGTGCATTTCCCACAAACTGAATGCGGCTCATGAGCGTACCACTTTCAGGCACAAGACGATTGAGAAGAAGTCCTGCAATAAATGCGCCTATGATGGAAGCCAGACCCGCCAGTTCAGCAAGAAATGCTGTCGTAAAGAGTACAGCCACCATAAACACAAAATCAGTATTATTCTGATATTTGATATTTCTGAAAAACCATCGGCCCAGGCGCGGCAGAATTAATACTGCGGAAATCAAAAAAACGGATACGGATACCACAAAACCTGTCCAGTACCCAATACCTCCTGCTCCGCCCACAGTACCGGCCACAACCGCAAGTATACCGAGTGAAAGCGTATCTGTGACAAGCGTGCCTCCCATCGACATAGTGACGGCCGTATTCTTTGTAATACCAAGCCGTTCAACAATGGGATAGGCCAACAGGGTATGAGAACCAACGATGGCGCCCAGTAAAAGGGATGTTGAGGCTGAATACCCGAGATACTGTGTACCAAGTACATATGCACCTGCAGCCGGGAAAAGGTAGGAAATCATCCCAAACCCGATGCTTCGGTTCCTGAGCTTTTCAAACCGGTTCAGGTCAATCGACAGCCCTGCCATGAACATTAAATAGAGCAGCCCAACCGTACCCAGAAGCTCAATCGTACTATCTCTTTCAAGCAGTCCAAGAATGCTTGGCCCCACAAGAGTACCAGAAAGAATCAGCCCGACGATACCGGGTATCTTCAGCTTGTTGAAAATGAGCGGCGCGAGCAGAATGATGAGCATTACGAGCGCAAAAATCATCACCGGGTCTGAAAAAGGCAGCGAAAATGAAAGTGTGTCGTTCATAAAAAACTAAAATTCAATTGACGTAAATGATAAGGATTCACCGACTGATTAACTATCTCTATCGGGTTTTGGATTCAAACTGCTTTTAAAGTTTAAAACGCTAACCAATATTTCCCGATCTGTAATCATCAACAAAAATCATTTTTAAGATTCCCGGACTGGCTCATTCGTTGTAATTACAAATATAATCATCGGCTCTTCACCGCGGTTGGTTACGGCGTGATAAGCATCGCCCCTCACGGATGTAACACTCCCTTTTTGAACAGGAACAGACCTGATCTCCCCATTTACACTGCTTTTTTCATGATATTCACCTTCACCACTCATTACAACATAAAGCTCCTGCTCACTGCGGGTTCCATGGGTATGAAAACCGGCGCTTACTCCTTTCTCCGGTAAAATCATATATGCCGCAATCCGGTTGTTTACAAGCTCGCCCTCACAAAAAAGCTGCATCAGGTAGACGGTTCCGTTTCCGCCGTACATCTGTTCCCTCTTATCATACCGTGCCACCCCGCGGACCTGTTCTCCCAAGTGATGAACTTCAGGGAGTAAACAGGGTTCAATCCATGCATTAAGTTTCTTTTTTTCCTCGTCGGTGAGCTCTTTTCGTTTCTTTTTCATTATTCTGCTACTGTATATAAATTTTCATTTTTAGAAACATATTCTACGGGTATCACTATAGTCTAACATCATACTTGTCCATCATCATTCTCGGAAATCTAATTATGTGAGGTATTTCCGATCAACATACATTTCTATTAACTTGAGTCAAGTTATCAAAAACCCTAATACAATGAATACGTTTCATTTATGAAAACACGGGCGACATTCCTCAGGTATGCAATCAAATGGCTGACACTCTTTCTTGTTCTCGTCATTGCACCACTTGGTCTCGCTATTATTGGTCATACCGAAGAGTACCGGGGTTTTTGGGTTGAATTTGGGGTAGCACTGGGTTTTATCGGGCTTGCCATGATGGGTTTACAGTTTGTTCTAACGGCGAGATACAGTGGAATAGGCGCTCCTTTCGGCCTGGATGAACTCCTTCAGTTTCACGCAAATGCGGGATATTTTGCATGGGGATTCATCATGGGGCACTTTATCATTTTGTTTCTGGCAGACAGTGAATTTTTAAAATTCCTGGATCCCACCGTAAACCTGCCGCGAACTCTTGCACTATCAGGTGCGATCATTGCAATAACAGCTTTAATTATTACCACTTACTGGCGAGAAAAACTGAATATTTTCTACGAATGGTGGCGGGCCTCTCATGGTCTGTTAGCTCTGTTTGTGGTTTTTGTGGGAACTGTCCATATCATGCAGGTCAGTTTTTATGTATCAGAGATCTGGCAGCAGGTTCTGTGGGTTACGATGTCTGTTGCCGCAATTGGCATGCTGGTTCACAATCGTGTCTGGCGGCCATATCAAATGAAAAAGCGCCCCTGGGAAATTGTATCCGTAACTGAGGAAGTGGACGGAACCTGGTCGGTTGAACTGGAACCTGTTGGCCATGACGGAATGAACTTCATAGCCGGACAGTTTATTTGGATTACTGTGGGTGATTCACCTTTCAGCCTGCAGCAGCATCCCTTTACCATTTCGTCATCTGCTGAACAAAAAAACATTCAGCTTACCATAAAAGAACTTGGAGATTTCACAGCTGAGGTCGGCGAGCTGGAAATCGGCACAACAGCCTTCCTCGAAGGGCCGTACGGGAATTTTACACTCGAATCATCAACCTCACAACACAACGCATTTATCATCGGTGGAATTGGGGTTACGCCGGCCATGAGTATGCTGCGAACGCTGCGTGACCGGGGAGATCAGCGGGAAGTCACCGTTATCTACGGTACACCGTCGAAAGAACTCACCCCGTTTTATGATGAATTCAGAGAGTTATCTGCAGAACTGAACCTGAATGTTGTACATGTATTGGAGGAACCGGATGATTCCTGGGATGGGGAGACCGGTTTTATTGATGAGGATATTATGAAACGGCATCTCTATGATAAAATCTCATCATCAGAATTTTTTATCTGTGGCCCTGCCCCGATGATGGACGTTGTGGAAGGAACTCTTAACGACTGGGGCGTTCCCGTTTACAGGCTCCATTCCGAACGATTTAATATCGCATAACAAAAAACATTTACACTATTAAAACCGCATGTTACACGTATATATCCGTCGAACCGTTTATGTGATTGTTGTAATTCTAATTATCTCTGCGGCAATATTTGCATTCAGATAATGCGATGTAAGGCCTCAAGAAGTTCATCTGCCTCATCCATGGTATTGTAATAGTGAGGCGAAATTCTCAAGATTGAATCAACCCCTTTTGATTTCATATCGATCACACCGGCTGTTCGGGACGCCGCACTTGTGTTGATCTTTTCCTCCCGCAGCCGTTCCACCAGTTTTTCTGGTTGATGATGATCAAACCCCACAGAAACGATCGCACACTGATTCTCCCCGCGGTCAAAGATTCGTGCGCCGGGTAGATCTTCCAATTTTGACCGCATGTACTCCGCCAGTTTGAATGACCGATTTGCAGCAACGTCGATTCCCACTTCCATAGCGTATTCTGCTGCAGCTCCAAGGCCGAGGATCAGCGCATGGGAAAACTCCCAGTTTTCGAATCGGCGAGCGTCCGGTTCAAGCGTGTATTGATCCGGATCTGTCCATGCCGCGCCGTGGGTATCGGGGAAAAGTGGCTCCATACCTCGTTCCAGCATGCGGTTTGAAACATAAAGAAATCCGATTCCTCTCGGCCCTCTGAGAAATTTTCGGGCGGTGGCAGCCAGGAAATCACAGTTCAGGGTTTCTACATCAACCGGAATTTGTCCCACCGCCTGGCAGGCATCCAGAACAAACGTCACTTCCGTTTCCCTGCAGATTTCACCGACAGCCTGTGCGTCCTGCACCAGTCCGGAATTTGTGGGAATCCAGCTCATCAGAACCAGTTTTGGACGTTTCTTTCTGATCAGCTTCCGGACCGATTCGGCATCCACACCGCCGGAGGATAGATCATCAGCCCGTTTAATTTCAACTCCAAATCTCTTCGCAAGGCTCAATAGCATGATTTGGTTTGAGGAATAATCGACGTTGGTTGTAAGAATCGCATCCCCCCGCTGGAAATCAAATGAACTGAGCGCCTGCGAGGTCGCAACGGTGGCGTTC
Organism: Rhodohalobacter sp. SW132; assembly: GCF_003390325.1. Lineage (NCBI taxonomy): Bacteria > Pseudomonadati > Balneolota > Balneolia > Balneolales > Balneolaceae > Rhodohalobacter > Rhodohalobacter sp. SW132. The sequence goes on from NZ_QUOK01000005.1 coordinate 260,851, forward strand.
TCAACCATCGCAATGTTGGATGGTTGAGTTTGAATCAAATCAGCAACCGACCGGTAAGCCTTTTCAGTCCGATCATTTTCCAGTTCAGCGGCTTCATATCCGCCGATCCGGGCTTCAAGATTCAGATGTTCGTGAACGGCATCAATCACCGGCTGCGGCATGAGTGCAGCCCCAGCGTTATTGAGATGATTCCGATGTTGACATCCGGGAGTATCATCCCGCCATTTTTGGAGAAGGTTTTCAGCGGACAGCTCTTCAGGTCGGTTATTCATGTTTAAAAAGTACATTTTTTTAACCAAGAGATGTGTACTGATTTTGAATAAAATTCAATTCAACTAAAGTCATGCCGTGCCCCGACACGGCATCTCCCGTTCTCGACCGAATTCTAAACCCTGCCACTGACTCACACTTACTCCATGCCAAAGATGGGAGATTGCGGGTCTGGGCCCGCGATGACAGTGGATGGTTTTGAACCAATTGAAGTCATCCCGGACGCTGATCCGGCGTCTCCCATTCTCCTCCAAATTCTAAACTCTGCCTACTGGCTCATAAGCAAGGTCTTTTGCAAAAAAGACAAACCCGGACTATCGATTCCGGATTTGTTATTGTTTTAACGTTTACTCTGAATGCTCTAAAGCGTCCTCTCGTCTCTCGATATAATTCCACTGAATGCAATCCTGTTGCCATACTCTTTGAAGTTCAGCACCTGTTCCATGCTGCCATCCGATAGAATGATGTTATACTCTGTCTGATAAGTATCAAAGTCTTTTACAATCTTCTCATTGGCAATCATATGCCATCCTTCATATTTATCATAAAAAATAAATTCCAGGATGGCGTGTGGGATGTGAGTATCATTAATACGTAACAACGATTCGACAAGATTCCCATCTTTATCATAGGTTGCTCGCACGTTAATTTTTGCTCCTTTTCCACTCAAAACATAGTGAGTTGCTTGTTTGTGAGATAGATTTTTGAGTTTCCAGTTCCATCCCCTGCTTTTGAGGAAATCATCGTTTTTCATACAGTGAATGGTTCTCAAAAAAGGATAATCTTCTTCAAGTATAGTATTAATGGGTTTCCTGTCAGTTTCAAACGAACCCATGTTTGTGCAATCCGCAATTTCATAATCTGTAATTACTATCGATGCATCTTCCGACGACTGTGCATGCAACGAACTGAATAACAGGAAAAGAAATGCAGTAATAACTACTATTAGTGTGATATTTGATGTTCTCATAATTCCTCTTGTTTAACTTTTTGATTGTGCCATCTAATACGGCGTTTAATTTTCACCAATGAGATTTTAATCTCTCACTTTTTCATCATCTATATTGACGCTAGGTAAACTGTACTGATGTATCTCTGTAATTAATGTAAATACCCGAATGAATAGATTCTCTCGTATATCGTTCAGATAGTGACAATTTTGATTCACAGTGAACGTGGGGTGTTTATACTACCGCAGTTACAGTGCTAATTGAGGGGTAAAGAACGAGGATTAGTCGAATTTTTTTGTAACTACTACTTTAGAAAGGCTGCAAAAAAATGATAGTAAATTTCGCTTTAGTTAAATTTACAGGCAAACAAATAACCCTCCAAGAGTTTCGAACTATTGGAGGGTTTGATGAAAGTTTTTTGAAGAGCATTAACAATTTGTTTCAACTTTAAAATTGAACTTAGGTACAAAAAATAAATCGCAGTTTTACCTCACCACACTCGCTGTTAGCTCGATATCCGCATGTTTCCAGGACTCATCAAACCGGACTTTTACCTGCCGGGCTTCAGTCGCTTTTCCCTGGGCGTCAAGGCTCTGCCAGAGGCCGAACAGTGACCAGCCGTTTTTGGGAAATTCATCCAGATCCTCTCTATACACTGTTTCTGCTTGTTCAGCCATTCCGGCATCAAGCAAAACAGCACCCAGTTTTTGCCGCACCGGGTAGAACCACTTTGGCGGTTCGTCGTAGGGGATCTCACTTTCAATCACCAGGGCATCCTCAAATTTTGAAATGGCTGTATCGTAATCTTCATGTCCGGCCGCGATCTCTCCCTCCAAAACATAACGGGCAATCTTCAGGAGATTCCTGTGATCCGGATCGATCTCCAGCGCTTCATCTTCTGCTATGCTAATGATCTGTCCCAGCTCTTGATCAGCCAGATCGAAATCCCCGCGTGCTGAATAGGCTTTTCCGCGCGCGTAATGCCAAATTCCATCTGAATAGAACAGATTCTCACCAGGTTCCGGATGGCTCATAATTTCATCCCACATTCCAAAGCGGACATATGCAAAAAGCGGAATCACCTTAAAGTGCTCCAGCAGCGGGATTCCTGTTGCATGAATGGCTTCCTCATGTACAAGATCTGCTGTTTGATGCGCCGCTTCGATACTGAGATCTTTTCGTCCTTCAAGAGTGGCCGTTGCCCACAAAAAGTGCTGATTGTGGGGAACATACACCAGGGGATAAACACCCTGCGCGTTGCACTGTGCTACATAATCATTATCGGATTCTATGGCCCGCTGGTTGGCAAGCGTTCCTTCGTGATATTCCCCGACACGGATATAGGTATGAGACGGCATATGCACCAGGTGGCCCGCACCCGGAACGGCCAGCCTGAGATTGTTAGCACTTTCCAGCGCAAGTTCAGGCGTGCTTGAGGCTTCCGTGGCATGGATATAGAGGTGATTAACTCCGATGTGATGCGGATTTACTTCTATCACTGACTCCAATACCGACAGTATTTTGGGAGTCCACGGCTGTGGGTCACCGTTTTTTGCCCAGAAATCCCACGGATGCAGATCCATCAGCGCTTCCGCATAGAGTGCCTGTATATGCTGGTCATCCGGGTACGTATTGGCAAGTTTTTCCATTGCTTCGGAATAGGCAATATCGAGCGAAGTCCGATCTTCCGGAGGATTTTCTTCGTAGCGGGTTGACAACGCGTTGATAAAATCCTGCTCTTTTTGTGTTCCGTTTGCCTTCAATTCCTGAGCTTTTTGAAGAGCCTCCCATGCCACCGGAATGGCAGGTTCCATCATCGGTACATTCAGATTCGGGCCTTGTACCAGGGCAATTCCCCACCAAGGCATCGGGTGATCAGGGTCCAGTTCAGCCGCCTGTCGAAAACTTCGTTCTGCCTCCGCATGATTGAAGGCAAACGTAAGTATCATTGCTTGATTGAAAAACCGCTGAGCCAGATCGTCGTCCGTGGAGATCTCAAAATGAGTATCTCCCATTCCTTCGAGAAGTGGAGCAAACTGGCCCTCAAATAGGTTTCGGTTTTCATCTGCCTGTTGGGCGTTAGCAAAACCGAAACATCCAAAAATCAAGAATAGTGTAGAAATTAGTTTGCGCTTCATGATTTACTCCGGTCTGATATTCTGGTTGATATGGAAAAAGTTTTCCGGGTCATATTTGGCTTTTACTTTCTGCAGTCGCTTGTAATTATCACCGTACGAAGCTTCTACACGATCCTGCCCTTCCTCCATCATAAAATTGATGTAGGATCCTCCCAGCGTGTGAGGGTGTACGGCTTTCCAGTAATCCCGGGCCCATGTTTTGATTTTTTCAGTATTCTCAGGATCGGGATCTACGCCTACGATCACCATTGACCACCAGGCGTCCCGCTTGTTCCACGCCGTTTCATCGCTTCCAGCCTCGTGTGCGGCACCATCCACCGGATAGAGATGCATGGTGGATTGAGAAGTAGGGACTTCGGCAAACTTTTTGTGTTCCTGAATGGCTTCATCACTCAAATCTTTGACAAAATCACCCTTCCAATACCATTGGTGACCTTTGGGATAAAGGGCGTCAAACATCGACTGCAGCGCCGGATATGGCATCTCAACGGTAAATTCAAACAGCGGCTCAGCTACATCACGGGCTTGCTGCACAAATCCTTCAAACTGGTCCCCCGGGCCCGTGTAGCACCATAGCAGTCCGCACACTTTTTTACCATGAATCTCTTCCGGAAATGGATCACCGGCAGCCACTTCCGCTACAAGGTAGAAAGCGTACACATCGTCCGGCATTTCAGGAAGCCAGTCGCGATACCACTTCATGGTGATTTCAAGCTGATCAATTGGCCAGAATAGCGGACCGGCGATCACATTTTTAACGGGATGCAGCCGGTATTCAAATGAAGTTACAACCCCGAAGTTTCCGCCGCCGCCGCGCAAAGCCCAATACAGGTCTGCATTTTCTTTTTCATCTGCGTGTACAAGTTTTCCATCGGCAAGTACAACGTTCGCGCTAATGAGATTATCAATGGTGAGGCCATATTTACGGGTCAGGTATCCGTGCCCGCCTCCGAGTGTCAGTCCGCCCACACCCGTTGTGGAGATAACTCCGCTGACCGTTGCCAGGCCGTAATCATGAGTTGCGGTATCCACCTCACCCCAGGTGCAGCCGGCCTCAACACAGGCTGTTCTATTTTCAGCATCTATCAGGATGCCTTTCATTGGAGACAGATCGATTACCAGTCCGTCATCCACCAGTGCAAGGCCGGGGCCACTGTGCCCGCCGCTTCGAATGGACACCTCCATTTTTTTATCTTTGGCATATTTTACAGCCTCTATGACATCATCCGCTGATTTACACTTTGCAATAAGCGCCGGCCGCTTATCGATCATTCCGTTGTATATGCTGCGCTCCTCATCATAGGTTGCATCACCGGGGCGAATGAGTTCCAGGTTCAGATTGTGTTTTAAATCACTTGTTACTGTTTCCATAGGTCTCTTGTTTTTTTGTGTTAATTGAGTACAGTTGGGTAAAAAATCAGACCCTGACAGGACTTTTGGACAATGTCAGGTCTTGTGATAAAGTCGATAGATGTCTCTTCAACTCTATTGTCAATCTATTCGAGAGGGAGGTGTGAATCCATCACATTCCGTTCAATAAGTAACAATTTTGAATCATATATAGGCTTAGTGGCTGAACTTTGAAAACATGAGCATCCTAAAACGGAGCGACAGGAGTAAAAGAGATTAAAGGCAATTAATTGCTACCGTATTTTAACATCTCCATTGGCCAATCGCACCTGTCCACTTACCTTAAATGAATGGCTGGCATCAGTTAAACCACGATCCATTAATTCTTTTGAGATCGCCAATGCTGTGGCTTTGTCAACGACAAAATTATTGTCTACAGGCACCTTTAATTTCGCCTGCAATTCACGCACCTTCTTGATGGTATCTTTTCCGGCGATGCTTTTGATAACCACCTCCTGGGAAACAGAAAACCCCAATGCAGCCAGTGCCTTTTGAAGTAAACTTACGTTATGGGTTTGTTGGTTCCGGGTAATGGGTTTCAGTGGAGTTTTCATGATTTCGCATTTTAAATGTTACATATAGTCACTTCATTTTAGTATTTATTTATTCTGTGGATGTTTTTTTTCATCAACTCAAATATTTTCTAAATACAATGGTAAAAATCTTTGATAAAGACTCTTATCGCTATATCTGTAGTTTATTTGTTGTAGTCATTATACTATTTCAGAAATATTTCATGTTTTATCCTGCAAATTCCAGGATAGCGAATTTTTCTTGTCATCAATGGAGAACTCCAATTTGACCAGCCACTTATCGGATTGTGGTGAGTAATCTGCGGTCCAATTCCCTTGTTGGTTACTAACTATAATAGTTTTTTGCTTGCAGCATTAGCCGGTATAGAAGAGATATTTACTTACTTCGCTATCTCCTTTAAATCTTGTTTGTAAGGCTTATTATTGTTGTAGGCTATTAATAGCATTAATAACAGGACAGTGGTATAAAGGAAATAATTCGATTTAGGTATTTGGTTATTTTTAGACATGTTGCGATTATTTCAAAAGTCAAGCTTTTAATTGATCTGCAGAGTCACCTACATTTTTTACTCCATACAGTTTCTCTCTGTATTCATGAAATGCCTTTTTGAAATTAACTTTTGCATTTACTGGGAAATTAAAAGTAAAAACAAATGGTGATGGATTAGCATTTTCTGGATTCTCTCTTTGTTCATGGTATTCGTGTAACCAAACCAGGTAATGACTGATTAGATTTTCAGCATCTTCTAGCAGATGCGTTGGAATTAGATATGCTTTATGAAGTAAAATATTCAGTATTGTTTCATTGCCATGCTTTAGCATTTCAGTTTCTGTATATTTATTCTTCGGTTTGTATAGTTCTAATGCTTTACCTGTTTTTACAAACGACATATAAAGAGGAGCTAATAATTCCTCCAGTACTCTTTTTTTAAATTCATCCCCTTCCTTCTGTTCCTGAAGAATAAACTCTAGCCTCTTTAAGTATTCCGCATTTTTATTTTCCAATGCCGCTTCGTGATCAGCCAATTCTTTTTTTAATTCTTTTTCCCGGTTGAAAAGTAGTAGTTTCACCAATCCTGCTGCAACACCGCCAGTGAGCAGGATCTCACCGATTTGTAAAATAATTTCCAGTGTAGACATTGTTTTATGTTTTTATTTTTGAATTATTGTCTTATCTAAACATCTAGCCCCCTCTTCTAAAAACCATTGCCTAAAATGAAGTAGATGTTTGCGTTTCTAAAGTGTTTATAAGCCCCTTCCTTTCATCTGCCATCACTGCATTATAATTGATTTATTTCTACGGCCCGATCACCTCAACATCATAAATTACATTGCTATCATTTAATGTCTTCATCTGTACTTTTGCTCGAGTCAACCCCCATGTACCAATGGAAATTTTCTTTTCACTACTACCATCCAATGTTTGAGTTTGACGATTTTTTGATAGCCAGCCGAATCCATATCGAGCTCTAATTTTCGCCCCTGGCGGGTTTCGAAAATAGAATCTGATTTTTGCACGTGACCAGTGCGTTTCCAGTGTTCGCCACTTACCGGCTTTAACAAATACGGTTTTAGATATTCTTGACATTTTAAAATCATTTTTTATGGTTTCTATTACATTTTCTAATTGATCTGATCTCCTTAACCCATTTTTTCCACAAAACACCGTAAAACACTAAAAATGGTGTTAAAAAAATGATCATGTTCTAGATTTTGACTGGAATCTGTATCAAAGTGGTATTTTTTCCGACCTTTTCAGAATCCGTTTGCTGATATAAATTTATCGGGTCTTCATTAATACAAAAAATCCGCCGGGAGATAATTTAATTGTTCAATAACAGCGTACCTGTACGTTTTCGCAACAGATAGTTAAACAAGCCGTATCATTGCTCCTTTTAATTATCTGTGTAATAATCCTGAATATGTATTAAAATTCAGCTGCCCTTCCGGAAGGCACGCTCAATTGTAAATGCTTTAAATCAATCACAAGTATCAATCTCAATCCTTAATGCAACGGACGGAGTAACCTAACGCGCGGAGCGTGCTGCTCATGAAGGTATTACTGCTATTGAAGACCAGTGATCGTGAGTCGGCACCGGAAACCGTACTAGACCAATAGCGGCCGTGGGAGCCAACATTGTAAAGCGAACCATTGCCGACGTCGCGGTCGCCCGCTACAGGCAATTTCAGAGGGGATGCTAAAGCTCCGGCCACATTCTTACTGCTCCAACTATTCACTTCTGCCTCCCACTCGGCCTGGGTTGGCAATCGGTAACCCCACGGGCACGGGTTATTTTGCCTATTTACTCCCTGCCACAGATTGTCATTTTGCGGGCTGCGCCAGTCGTATGGACTGTAAGGCGACAGGATAAAATCCCCGTGCCCAGGCGTATCGGTGCTGCTTAACTTAAAGGTTGTGACGGAAGTTCGTTTTCCGTGCCCGTCTGCAGCCCGGCCCCACTGGTAGAGGTCGCCATAGGAGTGCGGGTCTGTGCTCGTTGTTGCTGCCCGGCTGGCACCCAAGTTGCGATCCATCCAGGTTTTTCCAGTTGCCGGGTTGGTTACATCAACGACTTCAGTAGTCGTATCCCTTGGCCAAGCAGAGTCGGTTATGAATTTTCTTTGGTTTCCATAAGCAGTTCCTGCACTGTTTGTGGCGTAGGAACGCACAAAATATTGAGTAAAGGAAGAAAGATTGTTTAGAGTACTGGTAAAGCTTCCAATCCCACTGCCGTCGGATGTGCAACTGTCGTTTAATGTAGGATTTTGTGAAGTACTCCAGCAAATACCTCTGACAGTTACAATTGACCTCCCATCATCTGTGACATCCCCACCGCTTTGGGCTGAATCTTCTGTGATTGATCGTACCGAACCTGTGCCCACGGTTGGAAGAGTAAAAAAGTCCGCCACGATACTTTTAGGTTTATCTACGGTAATTTCAAGAGGATTTTCTGAACCACTCAAATCCCCCTCCCAGTGACTAAACATCCAACCCTCTGCAGGAACCGCATCCAACTCTACCACGGTCCCTTCAGCGTAGTCTGTGGTTTTTTGCTGTACGACAGTCTCCGTAACGGTACCATCTCCTTCAACATCAACCGTTAAAGCATGCATGCGCTTCTCAAAGGAGCCAATCATTGTGAAATTTTGGGTCATCGAAAGATTTAAGGGATTCGCCGTGGAGACCACATCCCCCTGCCATCCGGTAAACACCCATCCTTCATTGGCCGTGGCCTGCAGGCTGATAGCTTCTCGCTCATCAAAACTGCCTTGTGCGGGGGAGATGGCCCCGCCCTCAACCGGCGTTACCGATGTGGTTAAGGTAAACATTGCGGGTGGTGTATTTTCCGTACCGCAAGAGACAACAATCAGAGTTACGGATGCCAAGAATAATACAAAGATTGATATTCGTTTCATGCTTTCGTTGTCTTGGTATTCTATTTCACATGGAAAAAGTCATCTGGGTCGTATTTGGCTTCTACATTCTGCAAATTCCTGCAATTATCATCTTCTGGAAGGACAATCTCTCCGTTCAATTTTTCTTCTAATCTGCTGATTGCTTTGTCTGATTTCATGGTGGTTAGGGTTGATTAGATTGAATTTGCAAGTATTGTATAGGTCGCAATAGAGTATAATATCACAATGACTCTGACAGGAGCTCTCTGTCGTTCGCACTCTGTCAGGTCATTTATCCTTCAATCAGCGGCGAAAAATGTTCGTGCGTAATCTTCCAGCCTTGCTCTGTGTTTACAAGAACAATGGTTGTCTGGTAATGCAGTTGTTTGATCTCGCCTGCAATAGTGGGGCGGAAATCCGCATGATATGTAACCACGGCAACCTCTCCGAATACATTGATTTTCAGATCATTCGTATCGTACTCCCAATCGGAGATCGCTGCAACTAAATCCCTCTCACCCTTCTCATTCGCCTCTGAGCCTTCACGCGGCAGCCCGTCTTTGAAATGAGTGAATTTGGGTCCGTAAGCATGAAATGAAATAAGTTTGTCGGCATCCCTGTCAATGAGGCTTTGAAACGTTTCGTCTATGACTTCCTGGATTTCAGCCTGGGCCTCGGGAAATGTATCATTGATAAGGTCAGGCTTTTGAATGTTCTCTTCACCTGATGCGGAGCCTTGCTGGCATCCGGCCATGGCGACAAGGAAAGCGATAGGTATAAGTACGGCTACTATATTTCTCATGATCTTCTGTTTAATATTGTTGTAAAAATCTCTGCCGGGCACTTTTTAGCAGGTTATTACGATGTCTTATGGATTAATCTATTCGGGAGGAGGGCGGAGATCCACCACATTTCGTTCAATAAGTAGCAATTTTGATTCATAACCCTGGACTGGCAGAATCAAACCCTGACCACTCATCGGATAACACGAATTCATTCGATAAAAAAATATCCTCGGAAATAGTGTCGTTATTCAGATCATACAGAAACATGATTAAAAACTACTGTACAAATCAGACAAAATTACGATACACCTGGCGCATCAAGGTAGTCTTGGGAGAGAGGATTGATCACCTGATGTAACTCTGAAGGGGGGAGTGCGACTTTATTCCTGAAGTCGCGGGCTAAATGGGCAACATCGTAATAACCGGCCTTAAACGCGATTTCGGCCAGGCTTGCATTTGGATTTTGCTGAATGAGTTCCATGGCATAATGAACCTGCCAGATTTTGGCATATGCCTGGGGAGAAAGCCCCACTTTTAGTTGAAACTGCCTGTTTAGCGTCCGTCTGCTCATAAAACACTGTTTTGCAAGTTTTTTAACTGATATTATGCCTCTTTTTTTAATGATACTATTTACAGTGTGATAAATGGGATCATTCAGAAAGATTGTTTTAGGGGGGAGAGCTTCCTCAAAAAACTGGTGTATGTAAGGATCATCAAACGATGTAATTTTATAATCCGATTCCACTTTCTCCAGGAGTTGTCCATTCGAATCGATAATTCTGCAGATTCTGACCTGCCGGTTTAACAATTCATACATAGGGATTTTTAAAAAGTGATAGCCAACCACGGGATGCACTTTCATTGCATAACCGCCACCGGTTCCTGTTTGCTTGATCTTTAACGAACTATCGGTAAACAAACCGGAAATGTACAGGTGGTTGGGCCGGGTTACCGATCCTTCATAGTTTAGGAACCGTGTTTCAATATCATTCCCGGTAACCATTGTAAAGGTAAGGAAACCAATTCGTGGAAAAACGGTTATAAACTGCTCAGGAATTGAAAAAGCAACATAGGAGAATGAAAGCCTGTAATCACATATTGCCTTTTCTCCTGAGCCGAACTGCAATCTGTTTTTTGATCCCGGTATCGTGACGGTTTTCAATTTCATTGTCTCTTGTCCAATTGGTTGAAAGGCTAAAATAAATCAAAGGAATCTGAAATATTTCAAAGCATACCAGTAATCAGCCCATACATATTTAAAATGAAGCTACACAGCTACACTTGATGCTTTCACGCCATATTTGTCCTTAAAGCATTTGGAGAAGTATGAGGGGCTGTTGTATCCAATCTCCAGGGCAATTTCAGAAAGATTGTATCGGTTCTCTTTGATAAGTGACAGTGCTCTGTTCAGGCGTATATCACGAATAAAAGTGACCGGCGAGCGTCCGGTGATAGCGGTTACTTTCCTGTAGAGCTGCGGTCGGCTGATACCGATTTCATGACAGAGTTTTTCAACATTAAATGCGTGATCAGAGAGATTCTCCTCAGTGATGTTAAACAGTTGTTCAAGAAACTCTTCTTCGGCTGATTGTATCGCTTTTAACGAGGAAAAGCTCTTCGGTTTCTCCTCCATTGCACTTAATCTTCTGGCGATGTTCGATGCAACAATTTCCCCGTCACCGGCAATTAAACTGAGCCGACGGGCAAGCTTTATGGTTTCATCAAACAAATGATCACTCATCGTCACCGGCTGACCGCCCCCAAGCCCTATTTTGAAGGTGATGTTCCAGGACTCATCCTCCGGGTTCTCCTTTCGTTTTAACAGCTCGGTTTGTATCTCAATGGCGCATTCCATGGCTTCATCAGCCTGTGTAAAGACGCACAGCATGCCATCATAATCATAGTCTTTAACCTCTCGTCCCTGGTAGGATGGAATGATTTCCTGGATCAGTATTTTGGGTTTAGCGGGCAGAATTAACTCACTCAAATCCTTTGGTAATGTAGCTTTTGTAATTCCCCAAATATCAATCGCAAGTACATATCGGTAGGCTTTGTCTAAATCGCCGTCTTTCCCCACTACTATTCCATCATCGAGCTGATGGGATTCACCCATAAATAACTTATAAAAGCCGCTCTCAACCTGTACTATCTGACAGGCGATATTCCCATGAGCTTCCTGGTGGACAGCTTCACAAGCCTCCTTATCCGGCGCCTCGATCAGGCAGAAGATTGTTCCGGCTTCCTGATTCACCCAAAATTGCAGATACCTGACGCCATATTTATCCTGCACGGATTTATCTGCCATGTGGCCCAGTTTTACCGCATCGATATCAATCTCTTCAACCAAGTGGTAATCCATGAATAAAGGCATAATGTCGCATATAAAAGGTAGGAGTGACCCTTAAATGTAACTAAATAAATGGAATTTCAAAGTTTGACTTATATTTATTCAAATAAATACATTTTAAAAATCAAAATTCTTAAAGCCTCCACTATTCCTAAACCGTCGTCGCCTCATTCACCTCAATCCAATAGCCGTCAGGATCCTTGAAATAGATTTGTCGAACTCCATCTGCGCCTGATGTGTAGCTGTGGAGCGTGCCGAAGGAGTCGTGCAGAAGGACATTTTTTAAGTTCAGCCGAGGAATCACTCCGTCAAGATCTGAGGTTTTAAAAGACAAGTGAAGGCTAACCGTTATTTGTATTCTTGATGTATTCTCCTCGTAATCTGATATTCGCCCTCCCTAATCGGAAACCAACAGATATAGTCCCTTTATTATCCGGCTCACGATCTCCGGAAGCTCAAGAATCTCATTATTATGAACTGCGCTTTTCTTAAGGTTGTTTCCAAAATATCGATCAATGAAGGCCGCCAACCCGGTGGAGTGATAATTATTCTGGCAAAAATTTTGCCTGCCACAGGGTGTAATCTTTTTTGCTGATTTTTTGTATATATACTCTTTGCCTTAGTTTATTGTGGACAATCTAAGTAAGTGAAGTTTTACGGGACAAAAAAGCCTGATTTTAAACTATTTACCACTTTTTATTTATCATTTGAGGATTTTAGGAATTCAATAAATAGTAAAGGTTTAAAAAGTGCATGTGAATTGTGAATATAAACCTCATAAAAGTTCAATCCGATAGAGATTGTAAAATGAAAAAAACTGCTATCATCACCGCAGCCGCAAATGGAATAGGAAAAGCGGTGGCTACACTGTATGCAAGCAAAGGATTTCAAACCGTTCTTACAGATATCGACTCTGAAAACGGTGAAAAACTACGGTGGCGGCTCCGTGGTTAATATCGCCTTCACCCGAGCGCTGATGTCAGAGAAGAAAAGCGAGGCGTATGCTGTCTCTAAAGGCGGACTCCTGGCACTAACCCACGCAATGGCGCTTTACTATGGTGTGGAGAATATCACCGTGAACTGAATAAGTCCCGGCTGGGATCACACAGGCGGTTACGAAAAGCTGCAGGATGTCGATCACAGCCAGCACCTTTCCGGCAGAGTATGCAAACCGGATGATATCGCCGGGAGTGCTTTTTTCTCACACAACCGGAAAACAATTTCACCAACGGGGAGAACCTGGTGATTGATGGCGGGATGCCTTGGAAGATGATGTATTAGTATTGAAGTCCGGAATGCTGGCATATTGCTTTGATATCTCTGAATGCCTTAAACCTGTGCATCCGGCGAATTCAGCCCAAAGCGTTCGCATAACCCGGGAATGCTTTCAAAATCCATTTCGAGTGAATATTTCTCGTTAATTTTCACGGCTTTTTCCAAATCGCTACCCCAAAATTCGGCAAGTCCACGGAAGTAGTTCTCAAATCCTGCTGGGGATATGACTTCAATAATCTGACAGGGATTGTCTCCTGCATTCCAGAAGGTATGCCATTGTCCTCGAGGCTTAAACACCCACGTTCCCGGCCCTGCCTCCACAACATCATCTCCAAGCAGAGCCCCCAGTTTTCCCTCAATCACATATGAGTATTCATCCTCATTGTGATGATAGTGAAGCGGGGCAGCCAGCGTTTTGGGTGCAATGGGATGGTGAACTATAGAAAACCGTTCTCCGGTCTGCGGACCATCAATCTTCCACTGTACACCTAAACCATCGAAATCAAATGAATCTCCTGCATTGGAAAGGATTACCGTCGGTTTACCATTTTTTGAACTATTCATAGTTTTCCTTCAGATTTTCATTAAGGTTATATAACTGAAACAAATCGAATGTTGAATTTCTTCTCAAATGTGAGTTTAATTTTCACATTAGGAAAATATCCCAGGACCACACAGCCTATAAGCCCCCCAATGAAAGGCCATGCCAAATTTCAATGAACTACCTCGAGGCAGAGCCTACGAGGTATCAAATTGGGTCCCATACCTTTTTGGTCGATATGGAGTTTATTCTGGAGTGTCTTCCTTTTAGGCTGTCCAAAAAGAGCGCCATCCCGCACTTGACGCGGGATCTCCCATCCCAAAAATGGGCAGGAGATATCGCTTCGCGGGGAAAAGATGAGCGGATCGGGGTCCGGTATGACTGAGTGGAGAATATTTCAATAATACCGCGCACTTTTTGGACAGCCTTGGAATAAAACCACTTATGATTAAAGTAAACCTGTCGACACTTTTTCCCCTAATCTCATCTCATACGCATCAAGTACCAGGCGCGCCATCTGTTCAAGAGTGAACTTTCCTGAGTTTATGATCATATCGTAATCTGTAGGATTTCTCAGATCTTTGTAAAAGTACCTTTTAATAAAATCCGCCCGCTCTTGATCCTTCTTTTCGATCAATTTTCGGGCTTCAATTCTGTTCATATCATTTCTTTCAGCATACAGTAAAGTTCTTGTCTTTAATGGCGACACCACACGTACGTGAAATGAATTCTCTTTCTCACAAATATAATTTGCACCTCTGCCAACAATTATGCTCTTGCCATGCTCTTCAATAGTTTTTACAGTACGGATTAACGACCGGATATAGTTAACATTTGTACTTATTTCACTCATAAATCCGCTTACGGCATCTTCTATATCTGCCTGTCTTCGTTCATCCAGAGTTTCAAGAAATTTAACATCACTGTCCAGATCCTCAGCAATAGCTCCGAGAATTTCTTTATCCCAAACCTCAAACCCCGTCAATTTTCCCAGTTCTGCAGCCATTGCAGCGCCTAATGCTCCAAATTCCCTGGAGATAGTGATAACCGGATATACTGATTCTTTAGCTTCAGTTGATATGGCCTGGGCGTTTCTGCGATTCCAGGCTCTTATTTGATGATCAACTTTTTTTGAAATATTGATTCCCATGATAAATGGACTTTTGTTTCATATTAAACCGTGACTTGAGAAGAAACGGTGCAGGCTACAGCGACCCAATGATACTAAATTGGAAACAATTACATAAAACATTTCACGGCTATGATATTAAATATCACCACAAAAGTCTGCTGAAAGAGCTCTTGCAGGCTTAAATTATTTTGAAAAATGGCACTATCTAATAAGTGATAATTTCCGGAATTGTACCGTTTTGCCTGCGGTAAGTCTGTAGAGATCAATCCCGCTTGAAAGACGGCTCAAAAACCAAGAATCAGCGCGTGGGGAAACTCCCGGTTTTCAAAACGGCGGACATCCGGTTCATGCGTGTACTGATCCGGCTCCGTCCATGCCGCGCCGAGAATATCGGGAGAGAGAGACTCCATTCCGAGATCCAGCATGCGGTTTGAAACGACTCAATCAAATATTCGAGCTCTTAAATCATCAATTAGAACATACATTCCGGGCAGAATCAGAAGTGTCAGAAACGTACCCGCAATCAAGCCGCCGATCACGGTTACCGCAAGCGGCTGAAGAATTTCGTACCCTTCGCCGATCCCGATGGCAAGTGGCAGCATTCCAAATATTGTGGTTAACGTAGTCATCAATATCGGCCTGAACCGAACTTTACCGGCTTCAGAAATGGCCTCGATAACGTTACGGTTTTCTTTTTTTCGGTACTGTTCAGCAAATTCAACAAGCAGAATAGCGTTATTAACGACAATACCGATCAGAAACACAATTCCAAGCAAAACAGATGCGCTCAACGATAATCCTGTAATCCATAGAGCGAGGGCTACTCCTATCAGTGCAAAAGGAAGCGAAGCGATGATAACAAGCGGACTAAACAGTTTTTCATATTGAATGGACATCACAATAAACACAAAAAAGATGGCAAGCAGGATCGCAATCTGCAGTGATCGGGATGACTCTTCAATCGCCTCCTGCTCCCCCGCGTAAATCAAACTGTAACCGTCTGGCAGATCAAAACCTTGCATTGCATCCCGTACGCGGCTGCCTACTTCACCCACTGTCGCTTGATTAAGGTTTACTGTGGTATTGATCCAGACCACGCGAATCTGGTTAAACCGTTCTATATGAGCCGGACCCGTGGTTTCTTCAAATGAGACCAGACTTCCAAGCTGAACGGTATTTCCAGCCTCGTTCATAATTGGAATCTGCCGGATACCTTCAACGGTTCCGGTCACATCCCGTGAGTACAGTACCCTCACAGGGTATTCAAATCCGCCCTCCACATAGTGGGTTGGCACAACGCCCTCAATGGCACCATTCAAAAATCCTGCAACTCCCTCTGAGGTAATGTTGAATTGAGATGATCGCTCCTCATCCACACGAATCAGCATTTGCGGAATTCGTTCATCACGGCCAATCTGAATACTGCCGATTCCTTCAATACCTTCCAGTCTGCTGTAGGCATCCCTCGCAAAATCTTCGAGCTGGTCGAGATCTTCCCCGGTAATTCCGACCGCGATATCCGCATCTACCAGGCTGGTCTGCAGCCCTTCTATTCTGGGGCCTCGCACACGCTGCTGAATAAATGGTAGTCCAAGTTCACTGACTTTTGCCTGGAATTCTGATACCCACTCTTCAGCTCTGAAACCGTCGCGTTCGGAGTGCGGAACAAGCTGAACCACACCATCGATCATCCCTCCGCGAACAGAAATTTGCCCACCCCGGAAATATCCGCCTACCGTCATGTATTGCGTATCAACATACGGCATCTCTTCGATGGTGTCGCGAAGAATTTCCGCCACTTCGTTTGTCGGTTCAATCGAAGTTCCGACCGGAAGTGTAAAACGAAATGTTATTCGTCCGTCATCCACCGAAGGCAGAAATTCCGTTCCCAGGTCGCGGACAAGCCAGATACTTCCCAGCAGCAGGACGACTACAGCAATCATGAAAAGCCATTTTTTCTGTACTGTTTTGATCAGGGATGAGTGATAGGAATCACGGAGGCGGTCGAATCCCCGGTTAAACGCACGAATTCCTCTCGTTCCGGACAACCCCTTGCGGGAATCCGATTCCCTAAACATGGCAGACAGAGCGGGCACAAGAGTGACAGCCGCAAGAAGAGAAGCCACAATAGCAAAGGCGATGGTAAAGATGAGTTCACGGAAAAGCAGCGCAGCCAAACCGGTGATCAGCAAAAATGGGAGAACGGCAGCAAGGTTGGTCATGGTTCCGGCTACAACTGCAGAGAGAACCTCACGCGAACCTTCGTGCGCAGCCGTTTTGGGATCTTTACCCAGATCTTTCTGATGGCGAAAAATGTTTTCGATCATAACAATGGCGTTATCGATCAAAAGTCCCACGCCGAGAGCGAGTCCGCCCAGGCTCATAATATTTAATGTTAGGCCACCTGCGTTCATCAAAACAAACGTTGCAATTATGGCCACAGGAATCATGAGCGCAACAATCAGAGAACGGCGGATACTTCCCAGAAACAGGAGAATCACATTCATGGCGAGAAGGCCGCCAAGAATGGCTGCTGTAGTTACCGACTCGATCGAAGAAGTGATGAAAAATGAATCGTCACGAATCACTTCAATATCGTAATCAGCTGTGATGAAACCGGAATCTGTGAGTTCATCTATCCGGGATTGGATGTTATCTATCACCTCCACAGTATTTGCCATTGGCTGTTTCATGATCGAAACCTGGACAGACTCATCCCGGTTCAGGTAAGCAAAAAGGCGCTGTTCCCGGTTACTGTCTGAGACATCCGCAATATCAGACAGGCGCACGGTTCTGTTCATATCAGCAACGGGAACGAGTGTACCGGCCACATCTCTGAAAGAGTTGAAGCGGGTTTCCGTGCGGGCCAGGATATCGTACTCATAGGAGGTAATATTTCCGACAGATACATCCACATTCCGACCGGCAAGTACGCCGCTGAGATGATCGATGGTGATGCCGTATGAACGAAGCCTTTCGGGATCTGCAACAACCTGGATTTCCCGCTCTTTACCACCTCCCAGGTCGATCGTACCCACACCCGGGATGGAGGATAGCTGGGGCAGCAGGCGTTGATCTACCCAGTCCCGCACCTCAATGGGTGAACGCACCTGCGACGAAATGGCCAGTTCAAAGACGGGGCTTTGCGAGGGATCCATTTTCATAATTCGCGGCGGATCGATGCCGTCCGGCAATTCAGTTCGTGCACGTTCGAGTTGCCGGCTTGCATCCTGCAGGGCGATATCAATATCTGTATCAAAATCGAAATACATCTCGATGTAGCTCCGCCCTTCGGACGCACGTCCATGAATCTCGGTCAGGTTTTCCGTGGCAGATAGATTTCGCTCCAGTGGCCGTGTAACCTGCTCTTCAATCACTTCCGGGGTTACACCCGTATAATTCACCACAACCCGAATATGGGGATAGTCGATCTGCGGCATCAGATCTACCGCCAGCCGGCCGGAAAAAAGGATACCCAAAACGATAACAGCTGATGTGATCGCCAGCGTACTGATCGGCCTGCGAATGGACCAGGATGAGATTCCTTTATAGCGGGAAGTTGATTCTTCGTTATCCTTTTCCATATCTGTCACTCCCTCAGTTTCTAAATCCGTGTCGCCTGAACGTTCCCACTACGCGAACTTCCGAACCGTCTTCGAGGGCTTCGAGGTTTGCAGCGGCCACTTTATCTCCCTCTTCTATACCGCTTCGGATTTCTGCAAAACCATCGCGCCTGATGCCAACTTCCACTGAAACCATCTCCAAACGGGTTTCATCATCGCTGAGTTTAAAGAGATAATATTCGCCATCCCGTTCCGCAACGGCTTCGGATGGTACCGTAAGAACACCGGACCGCTCATCAGCAACAAACCGAACCCTGGCGAGATATCCCGGCCTCACCGTTGGTTTGTCATCTTCCTGAACAAGCTCCACCTCTACTGTAAAGAGACGCGTTGCAGCGTCAACACCCGGAAAAATCCTTCGAATAGATCCATTGAAAGTTCGGTCGGGATAAACATCGAGCTGAACTTCAACGTTTTGCCCCACTTCAAGTCCTGCCAGATTCATTTCAGAAAGTCCCGGACGAATCACCAGGAGATCTAAATCCGCTACCGTAAACAGTTGTTCGTTTTCCGATACACTGTTGCCCGGTTCCACAAGACGTGCAGTAACTGTTCCCTGAATCGGGGATGTAACTGTGCCATATTCTATTTCAAGCTCCAGTCGATCCACCTCACTTTCTGACTGTTCAAGAGCCCTGCGCGATGAAAGAAGTTCAGCCCGGGCAATGGCCTCTCTTTCGAATAAGACTTCGTTACGCTCATTAATATCCCTCGCCTCTTCAAGTTCAGCTCTTGCCCTGCGAAGCTGAATTTGCTGCTGACGAACATCCAGCCGCGCCATAACATCGCCGCGATGTACTTCATCTCCCTCTTCAAAATGGACCTCTTCGATCAATCCCGACACGCGGGATGCCACATAGGAACGGGTATAGGCTACCACTTCTGATGATATGCTAAAACGATCAGAGAGATCTCTCGCTTCTGCTTCAGCAACCGTGATTGGCGGAGACTGTGATGTTTCTGAACTTTCAGAGTCATCATCGCATGCAGTGATGAAAAGTATGATTAACAAAGGTGAAAATAGCCGCAGAAAACGTAGTTTAATTTCCATATCACAAATAAAAACAAACTAAATAGATTGATTTGTTATAATTTAATAAATAGTGAAGGTTTAAAAAGTGCATGTGAATTGTGGATAAAAACCTCACAAAAGTTCAATCCGATAGAGATTAAAATATGAAAAAAACAGCCATCATCACCGGAGCCGCTAATGGAATTGGAAAAGCCGTGGCTGCACTGTATGCAAGCAAGGGATTTCAAACCGTTCTTGCTGATATTGATTCGGAAAACGGGGAAAAACTTCAGGCCAGTTTGAAGCAGAAAAACCTGGACGCTCTTTTTGTGAGGTGTGATGTGTCCGATCCTGAATCCATTGACCATCTTGTAAAAACAGCAAAGGATCAATTTGGCCGGATTGATGTGCTGATCAACAATGCGGGCATTTCCGATTTTGCCCCGCCCGATGAGCTGACCGTTGAGGATTGGGATCGGGTGTTGAACACCAATCTCCGAAGCAGTTTTCTTCTCACCCGCGCCGCAATTCAATTAATGAAGGAGAACGGAGGCGGATCTGTGGTCAATATTGCATCCACACGAGCGCTGATGTCAGAGAAAAACAGTGAGGCGTATGCTGCATCAAAAGGCGGACTCCTGGCGCTGACCCATTCGATGGCGGTTTCCTATTCAGGGGAGAATATCACCATAAACTGCATCAGTCCCGGCTGGATTCACACCGGTGATTACGAAAAGCTGCGCGATATCGACAACAGTCAGCATCTTTCCGGCAGAGTTGGAAAACCGGAAGATATTGCGCGGGCATGCCTTTTTCTCACACAGCCGGAGAACAACTTCATCAACGGGGAGAACCTTGTGATCGATGGCGGGATGACACGGAAGATGATCTATGAGCATTGAGCTTTTGGAAATCTCAAATCAGTTTTCACATATTGATTTATTAATGAGAATTTGTCGCGTAGTCATCGGATGAGGCATTCATGAATAATATATTGATCCGGAATTATTCGCTTTTTCGGAAAACTCATCCGATGACGACACACCTCATGAACGATCCCATTACACCGAATTCGATAATTCCGACAGACTTTCAGAAATATGTTTGCAGAGAGAATCCCATTGAGATTTACTCGTAAACCAATGTTTTTGATTTACCTCGATTTCTATCCCGAGATAATTCTCTGACTCGAATTTCTTGCGGAGAGATGAAGTAAGCCCGTCAGCAGACCCAAGGTACGGCCGGTTCATCCTCACCCGGAGTTCAGGAAGATGATCGTCCAACACTATTTTCCAGTTTCGGCAAAACGCTTGTTCAGATTTTTTCTTCGGATCGTACAAAAGTCCGATATCCAGGTTTCGCTCAGTTCCCTCCCATACTGGCGTAAACGTATGAACGCTTATATGAATCACGCGATATCCGGATCCCATTCCTTTTTCGATTTCATCCCGAACGTTCTCCCGGTATGGCAACCAGTAATTCTCCATCAGTGTAGATTTCTGATTGGCCGGAAGAGATTTCGTGAACTGCGAAAACAGGGATCTGTGACCTTTTGACCGGTTGGGTTCAATTAACAACCGCGTCCAGGGATGGGTGTGGAGATTCGCCCCCATCTTTTCCGCCACTCTCTCTGCCAGTACCACTGCTCCCGGGTCCCATCCCCGATGTGAATCCAGTACATCTTCAGAACCTTCAAATAGATGAGACCATTTTTCGGGTACCGCATTGGAGGCGTGCTCGCAAGATATGATAAACTGATTCTGCATTCTCAGCTGCCACTCAAAAACATTTCGCCGGCTTCCAGTGCATCACAAAGCTGGGCGTACACCCGTTGCAAATCTTGTTTTTGAAAATCATTCGGCAAGGCGTTCAAAATCCGCCTTGCCAGCGGACCGTTTCGGAATATCACCTTGAGTGCATGTTGTGATTCTTCATCAATATCTCCCGAATCTTTCACCTGCTCATACAGAAACTGCCACAGATCACCGGCTTCCATTTCGGCTTTGTCGATACCAAACAGCTGCAGATACTCCCGGTTGGAAATCACTGCTCTCTCGCCATCTTTAACCACGGCCATCAGGATGTCGTAAAGATCTTCTTCACTCCAATTTTTTTGATCGTCCAGGCTGCTCCAGGTCTCGTCCATCATCCGCTTTGTGGCGGCAACAAAAAGCTGCAAAATAGCGATATCGGCTTTCGGGCACTCCTGGATATCCATCACGCGAATTTCAATTGCCCCGCGATCAAACCGCGCCATGATGCCCCGGGAATTGAGCCATTCATCCTGCAAAATCCCGTCCGGATCATAAGAGGAGATATCTCGGTACATCGGCTCAAAAATGGAGCTGTAGTACGCATCACGTGTAAACACACGCTCGGGAATAATCCGGCCCGTGACAAATGGAATTTTGGAAGAGTTGGTACGATACACCTCCATCCGGTAGTTCAGGAACGGTTTTATTTCGCGGTCCGCAATGGGCGAAGCGGCGGAGAGGGCAGGCAGCAAAGGAGTAAGAATACGCAGTGCCGCACAAAGTTGTTCAAATTCCGAGTCTCCATTGAACGGCAGATTCAGGTGAGTGCTCTGGAGGTTCGCCCAGCCGTGGCCGCGGCAATCAAAAATTCGGTTATAGGCATCATAAATCGGGTTGTCTTCATGAGGCCAGATTTTCATCTCGGTGAAGGGATCCATCCACGGATGCATGGCGCCGGGCATCAGCTTGGCATTCAGGGCTTCCAGCTTTTGATTCACTTCCTGAACTTCAGCCTGGAAATCCCGGCCTAATCCCAAAAGATTTATAGACGGACCATCACTTTTGATTTCGATCACATGCAGAACCAGCTCGTTGCTCCAGGCAAACGGGCCACGGGAAACCTCGTTGGCAATCTCCCCGGCAACCGATTTCAGCAATTTATCCGATACCGGCAGCACATCCAGCATATCGCGATCCACAATCATATATTCCATCTCCACACCGTACCCATCAAAAAGGTGCAGCGGTCGTTTTTGCCGGATTTTCATAAAGTTGAGATATTTTTCAGGAAATTAATTTATTGGTATTATTTATAAGAAAAATCTCTTCTCGAGAGACTGTAAAAAATACCTTGTCAAATTATCGGTGCCTTTAAATTTTTAACCGCAAGGGACGCAAACAGCCGCGGAGGTTATTTATTCATATTCTTTGCGTATTTAGCGACCTTGGCGGTATATTTTTTAGGTTATCACAATATCATAGATCATTTTCTCACCGCCTCTTAATGGGAGATTTAACTCACACTACTTCAAGCTCCTCTCCTTCTTGCGTTCAACGCGCTTCAGAATTTCATTCATTATCATGTGATAGAGCTCATCTTTCAGGATACGGTCTTCATATCCCGAATCAATGCTTGGGTTGTCGTTGATCTCAATCACGTATACTTTTCCGTTTATCTCTTTCAGATCCACTCCGTAAAGGCCGTTGCCAATCAGGTTCGCTGCTTTGAGCGCTGTGTCGACCACATGTTTTGGAGCTTCCTCCACGGGCAGTGTGTCCGCTTTTCCTGAGTGAGTTTTTCCGTCCGCCCGCTCATAAATCTGCCAGTGTTTTCGTGCCATGAAATAGCGGCAGACATAGACCGGTTTCTGGTTCAGGATTCCAACGCGCCAGTCGAACGAGGTGGGAATAAATTCCTGGGCAATCAGCAGATCCGATGTTTCAAACAGTTCATTGGTCTGATGTTCAAACTCTTCAGCGTTATCCACCTTTACCACGCCCACAGAAAATGAGCTGTCCGGCTGTTTAAGGATGCAGGGAAATCCCAGGCTTTTGGTTACAGACTGTTTGTTATCCGGACTAATGATCACTGTTTTTGGCGCCGGAATATTATTACGATTCAGCAGTTCTGCCAGGTAGACTTTATTGGTGCATTTCAGGATCGATTCCGGGTCGTCAATTACAACCAGGCCTTCGGCCGCTGCACGCCGAGCCATCCTGTATGTGTGATGGTTCACGCTGGTGGTTTCGCGGATAAAGAGTGCATCAAATTCGTTAATCCGGCCGCTGTCATCTTTTGTGATCAGTTCGGTGTAAAAATCGAGCGATTCAGCCGCCCGGATAAACCGCTGAATTGACTTTTCATCACTGGGGGGCATCTGTTCATCAGGATTGACAAGGATCGCAAGATCAAAGCGGGTTTCCCTGGAAGCAGATTTGGGCGTTCGCTTCCTAAAAAATTCCTGGGCTGCATCAATAACAAACGGGCGGTGATCTTCCGGTATATCGTTCCCGGCAATGTGGCTGATTGATTTAAAGAGCCAGTCACCCTCTTTCCGTTCAAACTCGGCCCGGAGCAGAGGCGCCTGGAAGTGCTGAAACAGACGGTTGCAAAGTCTTTCGTACCGTTTCGCCATATTTTTCCCGAAATAGATGCTCAGCGTAAACTGATCTCCCTTAATCGGTTTTAGCGCCGTTTGCATCATCTTCTCAAGCTCATCCGAGACAATACGCACCATTGCCTGCGATTTCAGATCCTGCATTGCCAGCACGCCGGGAATCGGTTTGTGACCGCGAGCCGTAGCCAGCAGCGATACGTAGTACCCAACGGTTTGATAGCGGTAACTTTTGCAGAGATTGTAAATCTTCACGTTTCGAAGGGCTGAATAAGATTCGTCCGTTAGATAATTGCGCGCAGGCACCACCTCCACTCCGGGAATATGAAGCGGCCAGTTCCTGGGATTATTTACAACTACAATATGTCTCATTTGCCAATCCGCTTTGGTTTTTTCGGGGTGATGATAATCAGGTTCGCATCGTACGTGACAATCCCCAACAGAATCGCATTAATCACACGATCGATTTTGACCTCGTAGAATTGACCTTCGCTCATCGGGTTTTCCATCAGCGGATCAGCCACGGAAACCATGCGGGTCTCCCGGTTATAGCCGTGAAGAATCACAAAATGGCCGGTTGGTTCTCCTCGGATATCATCATAATCCTGGTGTTCACCATACTCACGCATACTCCTGTAGAGATAGGTAGAGCTCAATCCCGCAATAATCGGCTGATTCTTTTTCAGGTAGCGCCGCAGGATTCCTGATCGCAGATCCTCAAACTTCAGTTTTCCGCCAAGCTCCAGAAATTGATAATAGGCTTCGGTTGCTGTACGCAGTTTTTCATTGTGTTTAAACCCGATTTGTTTCAGCATTCGCCGTTTCATTTCATCCGTTTCCAGATCAAACCAGGTAGGATCAAATACTTGAAGGTCGTAGGTATAAATCGTTGCATCATAACCGCGGTTCAGTGCGTCCACAGCAAGCAGGGAACCCAGGGTTCCACCTCCATCAAGCCGGTGTACTTCACGAATTACCGACTTCAATGCAATCGAATTTTCATAATATTTGTAGATACTGTGCAGGCAAGTCGGGCCACAGGTGGTTTCATCCGGCTGCGGTTTGATGGGTACTTCGATCATCATATCAGTAAAACCAGGAAAATAGGTGAATGGTATATCTGGGGAATCGCTTCTTTAAACTCAGAGTTTTTTTAAAAAATGACACGTTTCTCTCGGATTTTCTTCAATCACAAATTTACCAAATTGTTACATCTAAACCTATATACCGGGATTTCAGATAGGAATTATAATTTGACAAAATGCAGACTTAACTCTTCATTGTTCGTCTCCACAGGCTGTGAATAAAGCATAAACTGATCCTGAACCTGACGTTCTTCCGCTACCAGAACTGTTTCAGAATTAAGTTCGTACGGGGAATTCCACTGCTCTTGTGTTGCCAGGTAGATGTAGCTTGCAAGAAGCATTAGCAGAATCAGGAGTACACCAAGCAAGAAGCCCGTTATTTTTATCACTTTTTTCATGCCAACTTTACCCAGGTTCAGTATAGCGTCAGCAAAATCTCTGTCGCCAGTTTATTCTCTTCAATTTATTGTACAGGGTGTGGTTCATGATTTAATCATTTCTAATTCTTAAAAAAAATTAGAAAATTTTGAATTTTTGCTGTCGCATATAGGATTGGGGTCTTTACTGCAATGGAATGCCTCTTTAAGAAGCAGCCCGGAAAATTAACCGGGCTGCTTATTTGATCATTATCTCTCTTTGTGTTAAACACTATTTCAGCAATGTTACTCTTCGTACCTGCTGTATTCCGGGTGCAGTCATCCGCACCAGATACACACCACTCGATAACCCGGTTGCATCGAATCGAATGGAATGGCTTCCTGCAGGGTACAATCCGCTGGCCAATGTAGCTACGTGGCGGCCCAGCATATCATATACGCGGATCGAAATTTCACCAGCAGTTTGAGCATCAAACGGAATAACCGTGGATGGGTTAAAGGGGTTCGGATACGCATTTCCCAGGCTGAATACTACGGGAATAAATTCCTTTCCAATAGATGTTGTTGTTTCACCCCATACTAGCATGAGCCGGCCAAAGATCTCAAGTTCTTCTTGGTTTGCTATTTTCTCAACTTCCTCGGGTGCCTGTTTTTGAACTATAAAATGAACCAATCCCAATTCATTGTATTCAAAAAGTTCAGCATAGTTCGGTGAAGGGTCACCAGATTCATAATCTTCAACGAGATAGAGCACCATCTCCGATTTCATTCCATCTTCGTACGATATTCTTACTTCTGTGGTCGTGATCCACCCTTCATCAAAAAACTGCCCTGAAATCTGTTTAGAGATCATTTCGCCGGTTTGCCAGTTATAATCAACCACTGTGATCTGTCGTTCTGCATCCAACCAGTCATCGCCGGTCCAGTATTGACCGGTATAATCTGGCATCATTTCAGCAAACTCCAGAAATGAACCGCTTTCTACTACATTGAATTCATTGAGAAATAAGTTATTCAGGTCTTTTGTATTATAGTTTTTGTATACCTGCCTTTCCGTATTCATCCACATATGGCCGTAAGGTTCCTGGTACGTTATATGCAGGTCATCATCTTGCTCTTCAAAGAAAAAAAGTTCATACGTGTACCAATCATCCCCGACCCAGGAACTTGATTCTCCGTAATTTATCTTGCCACCTGATTCCACAAGAACAACGCGTTCATCGTTTATCCAGTCAGACAGACTTGCATTCCAAAACTGATCCATTGTCTCGGAAAGATAATATTGGTTATCAATGAATTGATAGGTAAAAGAGACTCTGTATTCGTTTTGAAAACCCTGCCCGTTTTTGATTTGACTTACAATAGTGAGTAGTCTGTCGTTTTCATATTCATACAGGTCACGTGATACAACATCCCAGCCCGCTTCGATATCTGACCTGTATGAGTGATGAGTTTCTGTTCTTCTTCCGGATTGATAGACGTGATCAATTTTATGATAGGAATTAAATTCGTCCCCGTTCCATCCCTGGTGTTCAACTGAGTTCAGAAATAGTTGAGACGTTTGTTTTTGTCCGGCTTTTGTGATATTTGAATTGCCTGCATGAAGTTTCACATACAGTTCCAAAAGCGGATGTGTATAACGGTTTGAGTTCGTTTGATCATTTTTTGGTGTATCTGAAGTCGTCACCGCAAACACATAAACAAACACGAAAAGTAGAATGCTTGTTTTCATTGGAGTAGAAATTTGAATTATAAGTATAAGTAGGAAAGCGACTTATCTCTTCTCTATACTGTTATGTAATGAAACAGAAATCTGGCAGTAAGGTGAGCACTAAATCCAATAAATGGTACGAATTTTTCCAATTTCCGGTTACACTTGTAAAAAATATTTTTACTATTCAAAAATTCCAGTCAACTGTTTCTGACTATCAGATATACCGAAACCACAAAGCAACGTCCGGCTGGTATAGCTCGGTAACGTAATACAATAACTGCTTAACATGATCTCTGTTTGCTATTACCATTCCGAGCAGAATTTGAATTGTACGATAGCAATCGATTTGTTTTATTAGATGTGTTCTGATACCTGAAAAAATCTATCAAACCAAATAAACCTGCGCCTGATGAACATTGAAGAGACTCTGAAATACATTGAACAACATAAAGCTGTTGCAATCCTCCGGTTGCCTGAATCTGATGGATTCCAAAAGGTTGCCGAAGCGCTCTATAAAGGCGGAATTCGTGTGATGGAGATCACGCTAACGATGCCCGATGCCTTGAAATTAATTGGGGAAACAGAAAAAAATATGCCAAAAGATATGGTGATTGGAGTGGGATCAGTTATCAACCGGGAGATGACCCAAAGCGCGATTAATGCGGGCGCAGCGTTTGTTGTGAGTCCGGTTTTAAAGAAAGAGATCATCACCACATCGAAAGAAAATGGTGTTCCCGTGATGTGCGGAGCGTTCAGCCCCACAGAAATTCAGCACGCGTGGGAGCTTGGTTCCGATATGGTTAAAGTTTTTCCGGCCAATATTCTCGGGAAAGAGTACCTGAAAGCGGTTAAAGCACCGATGCCCCACCTCAAACTGATGCCTACCGGCGGTGTGAACTTAACGAACGGGAATGATTGGCTTGCAGCCGGTGCTTCCGCAGTTGGAGTTGGAAGCGCACTGGCATCTTCTGATGATCTTAAAAACAAGGATTACAAAGCGATCGAAAAGAAAGCCAGGACGCTGACCGATCACTTCAAAACATAAGACTGCAGAGGTTCTCTTTTTATTCAGAGTCACCAAAACCACCCCCGCCCGGAGTGTGCAAAATAAATCGGTCGTCTTTTTCCAGATCGGCACCGTCTCGCCAGGTCAGCTCATGTTTCGAGCCATCTTTGCGTTCGATCCATTGCTTCCCGGTTTTGCCGTTTTTTCCGCCATTAAGTCCGTAAGGCTCAACCACCCTGTGCTGAGAAAGCACGGAGAGACTGACCGGTTCCAGGAAAGTCATCTCGCGAATCAGTCCGTTTCCTCCGTTCCACTTTCCCCTGCCGCCTGATTTTTCCCGGATGGCATACCGGTCGAGGCGAACCGGGTAGCGGTGCTCCAGTATCTCAGGATCTGTGGCACGTGTGTTGGTCATGTGTTGATGAACGGCATCCGCGCCGTGAAACCGATCTCCCGCACCGGTCCCGCCTGCCACAGTCTCGTAATAGCCAAAGGTATCGTTCCCAAACAAGACATTATTCATGGTTCCATAACTGCAGGCAGAGAGGTTAAATGCCTTCAAAAGTGTATCCACCAGCCGCTGGCTCGTTTCGATATTTCCGCCAACAACCGCGGGGCAATCAGCAGGATCATCGGGAAATTCCGGGTTCAGCATCCCATAGGGAATGATCAACTCCACCGGTTCCAGAAGACCGTCGTTTAGAGGCAGCGACTCATCTACCATCAGCCGCAAAACATACATCACCACACTGTTTACGATGGATGGATTGGCGTTCAGATTCCCGGGATGAACACCGGAAGTTCCGGTAAAATCAATTCGGACAGATTCATCATCCACCCGGCACGAAACGGCCAGAAGGGAACCATCATCCAGTTTTTCTTCTGCTTTATATTCTCCGTCTGATATTTTTTTCAGCGTTGACCGCATTCGGCTTGAGGCATACTCTTTCAGCTTACCCATATAATCGGTCACTTCAGAAGCGCCGAACTCACCGGCCAGCTTCTGCAGCTCCTTCACACCCCGATGGTTTGCCGAAACCGCTGCCTGCAAGTCCGCCATATTTTCATCAATAGAACGGGTAGGCCAGCGGCTATTCTGCAAAAGCTGTTTGATGGGTTTCCAGTCAAACTCACCACCTTTTGCGATAAACATCGGAGGAATCACCACACCCTCTTCAGCGAGGTTGTTGGCATCGGGCGGCATCGAACCGGGGCGCTTTCCACCCATTTCTGCGTGATGGGCACGGCTTGCCACAAACCCGATCCGCTCTCCCTCATAGAAAACAGGCGTGACAACGGTAACATCCGGCAGGTGTGATCCGCCGAAGCCCGGGTGGTTGGTTACGATAATATCGCCTTCTCCGAAGTCCTGGCCCAACCCTCCAAGGGGTCGAACCCCTTGGAGGGTTTCTTCTAACAACGTCCGTACGCACGTCCCCATCGCACCCAGATGGACAGGAATATGCGGCGCATTTACCACCAGGTAACCGTCGGCATCCAGCAGTGCACAGGAGAAATCGAGACGCTCTTTCACATTTACCGACATCGATGTTTTGCGAAGCATCTCCCCCATCTGATCCGCCACGGAGCGGAACCGGTTGGTATAGAGCTGGAGATTTACCGCTTCGGAGCGTTGATCAGGCTCGTTTAACCCTCCAAGGGTTCCCAACCCTTGGAGGGTTTGGAAAAGCCATGTACCATCCCCGAGCAACTGCCCTTCCCATCCCTCTTCAACCACTGTTGTGCTGTGCGGATCGAGAATGAGCGCCGGTCCGGTGAGTTTGGATCCGGGTTTGAAATCTTGTTTCAGATAGATCTTTTGAAAGGGAGAACTCTTTTCCCGAGAGTAGAACTCTGATGAGTGCTTTTTTTGTCGGAGGATGGGGAGTTCATCTATTTCAGAGTCTTTTTCTGATTTACTTTCATCGCCCTTATCCAGACCTCCAGGGTTTTGTAAACTCTGAAGGTCTTTTTTTTCCGAAACCTTCACCCGGACCGCCTCTACTTCAATTTCCCGATTTTCGATCCAGTGACCGTACTGATCTTCATACGCTTTCTTGAATGTATCTTCAATCCTTTTCGATTCCATAAACTCGATCTCAAGAGAACTATCCTGACCTTTCAGCCGGAGAAACAGGTTTTTTCGTGACAGCTCAATATCATCCTGTTCTATGCCCTGTTGACTTAACAGGTTTTTGCCTTCATCTGTGATTTCATCAAACCACTCCACAAGCTGATCCTGAACAGCATGAAGCGGCCGGAGAATTTGTTTTGATGTGATCTGTTCCAGGCGGGCCATTCGGAGTCCGTACGCACTCAGAAGTCCGGCATCCGAAGGCACCAGAACCCGGCTGATCTTCAGTTTTTCCGCAATTGCCAGCGCATGCTGCGCACCGGCTCCGCCAAAAGCAACCATCGCGTACTCCGACGGATCAAATCCTTTTTGAATAGAAATTTTGCGAATCGTCTGCGCCATCCGCTCATTGGCAATCTCCAGAAAACCCTCCAACACCTGTTCACGGCTCATGTTCTGGTTACGATTCTGGTAACGCTGCTCACTATCCTGGTCAGGCTGCTCTGCAGCGTGACCGCTCTCACTCAGGAGCTCTGCTCCAGCCTTACCCTGGTTTCGTTGCTTTGCAGCGAAACCACCGTCATCATCCCCGTGCTCCGCTCCCGAAATCCGACCCAAAATCTCATCCAGCCGCTCCTCTGCTTTTTCAGGCACAATCGAGATATGAAAATTTTCCGGATGAAGCCTTCCGCTCAGTAAATTCACATCGGTGATTGTCAGCGGACCGCCGCGGCCGTAACACGCCGGACCCGGATCGGCACCCGCGCTTTCTGGCCCAACTGTCAGGCTCCGGCCGTCATATTCGCAAATTGAACCGCCACCCGCGGCCACCGTTTCAATTTCAACTGCCGGCGTTGTAAGTGTAGCATCGCCAACGGAATGTTCATATACATAATCGATCGACCCGTCGTATCGCGCCACATCTGAGCTGGTACCGCCCATATCGAAGGAAATGATTTTGGAGAAGCCGGTTTTTTCCAACCCTCCAAGGGTTCCAAACCCTTGGAGGGTTGGCACTGGTACATGCTTCGCAATCGCCGCCGCACCGATCACACCACCGGCCGGACCACTAAGCAGTCCATCCTTGGGCCTGTAATGTTCTGCTTCCACCAGGTTCCCCCCGCTGCTCATCACACGAAGCGAATGTCCCCGGATCACATCCGATATCCTGGATAAATAGTTCTCCATTATCGGGGTCAGATACGCGTTAACGTCCGTTGTTACAGCCCTCGGCACAATTTTAATTTCCGGACTCAGTTCCGCCGAACGCGAAATGTAGTTCACGCCCAACTCCTGCAATACTTCCATCACCTGCCTTTCATGAACATCATATCGATACCCGTTCATCAGGCAGATCCCGGCTGCTTCTGCTCCTTTCAAGTGCGGCTTGATTCGTTCTTTCAAAAGCTTTTTGTCCAGCGGTTTGATGATTTCACCGTCAGAACTGATCCGTTCCGGGACTTCAATCACCCGGTGATAAAAAGGTTCTGATTTTTGAATATCGAGGGCAAACAGATCGGGGCGCTGCTGATTTTTGATCCTGAGCAAGTCCCCATATCCTTCCGTAATCAGGAACAGAGTTTTTGCGCCACTATGCTCCAGAAGTGCATTGGTGCCTTTGGTTGTGGAGAGCCGCATTTGCATCGGCGGAAATTCCCTGCCCATCGGGGTTTTTGTGAGGATTCGCGCCCCCAGAATCGGCGCTTCTTCGGGACTGCGAAGCTCAAACGGATGATCTTCTCTGTTATTAAATTCCGGTTCACGATTCAGTTTCAAAAGGGATGATTCTGAATCGAACCCGGTTACCTCAAAAACAGACTCCGGATCGTCCAGAAACAGAAATTCAAATCCTTTAAAAAAATCGTTTGGCAGATCTTCCGCGATTGTTATCACGACTCCACCTGAGCTTTTTCCGGGCGAAACCTTTCCGCGCAGTGCACTGCTGCTTAAAACTTTGCACCGATGTTCACCACCATCAGAATCCACTGCCATGCAGTCCGTAAACGTACCGCCCGTATCGATGAATAGTTTCCAGGGGGAGTTTGGGGATTTCGTGTTTTGCATGGCGTGTTTTTTTTAAGTCTAAAAATCTGTGTCTTAACGGACCCACCTCTGAGCTCACGCTGAACGTTTTGAGCTCTGTCTCCTCCGCCGGAGGAGAGATATTACCTCCCCTATCGGGAGGGGACAGACTTGTAAACGATTGCGAAGCAAGCCTTTTACAAGTCAGGGGTGGGTTCCCTGTTTCCAAACAGTGCCCAGCCCCACCGACCCACCTCTGCCTCGTCGCTGCTTTGCCTGCGGCAACCGCTTTGGAGTCGGTCTCCTCCGCGGGAGGAGAGGTTTTTCCCTCCCCTCTTGGGAGGGGACAGACAATGGAGCGTTCAGCGAAATTGTCAGGGGTGGGTCTACAATACCACGTTCGTATTTTACATTCAAATACGAATTACCAAACCCATCATTCCACCAGCCCCAATTTCATTGCCCTCTGCAAAACCCAATACCTGATTTCTCTCAAAACAGAATCTATATCTTCCAATACCTGCTTCTCTTCAAATCGAATTACCTGAACTCCATACGACTCAATCCGTTTCTGTCGGCGTTCATCATACTCAACCTTGAAGTCATGATATCGTCCGTCCAGTTCAATTACCAGTTTCAGTTCTTTACAGCAGAAATCAACGATAAAATTATCCATCGGGGTTTGACGATCGAAATCATAGCCGCAGATCTGTTTGCGGGAGATATATTTCCACAGACGCTTTTCTCCCGGTGTGGCACTATTCCGGAGTTGTCGGGCTTTTTCAACGAGATCGGACCGGTAAGGGATGATATCAATTCTGCCTTTTCGTTTTCTCTTTGACATATCACTAACTCTTGATTTTCAGTGATTTCCTGATGTGAATCTAATTAAAAATTGGGTTTTTGGGTAGTGTAAAGAGAGCATACTCCCAACGGACCCACCTCTGAGCTCACGCTGAACGCTTTTGAGCTCTGTCTCCTCCCGAGAGGAGAGGTTTTTT
Source organism: Rhodohalobacter sp. SW132 (assembly GCF_003390325.1). Lineage (NCBI taxonomy): Bacteria > Pseudomonadati > Balneolota > Balneolia > Balneolales > Balneolaceae > Rhodohalobacter > Rhodohalobacter sp. SW132. Next base: position 293,911 of record NZ_QUOK01000005.1, read on the forward strand.
CTTCCCTCTCACGGAGGGGATAGACCTGCACAAGCTCGCGCAGCGAGACTTGGGCAGGTCAGGGGTGGGTCCCGTAATGCGTATTATCATTTGATCACCAACTCAATCTCAAATACCGGAACATCTAAACTCCCAAATCCGTAGTTTTGAAGGCTTAATATCAATTCAACATTATCAGATGCCACACGTTTTTCCCGTAAATAAATTTCGATCCCTTCAGACGCCTTTTTATTACTACGACCTGACCCTTTTCCAGGAAACTCTTGATAAGGTTAAAAAGCACGGTCTTTCGAAGGGGTATCATGTCCATTATGCTATCAAAGCGAATTTTAACTTTCGGATTCTGGAGCTGGTCCGTGAAGCCGGCCTGGGGATTGATTGTGTAAGTGGTAAAGAGATTGAGCGGGCTATTGAAGCCGGATTCAGTCCGGACCAGATCGCGTTTGCAGGAGTTGGGAAAACCGATGATGAAATTCGCACCGGCCTGAAATACAATATTTTTTCATTCAACTGTGAGTCGTTACAGGAGCTTGAAGTGCTCAATCAACTCGCGAAAGAGGCAGGTAAAATGGCTACCGTATCTGTCCGCCTGAATCCGAATGTGGAAGCAAAAACCCATAAATATATCACCACCGGACTGAATGAGAATAAGTTTGGCATTAATCCTGAAATGCTGCCGCAGCTTTTTGAGATGCTGCCCGGACTGGATAACATTAAACTGACCGGTATCCATTTCCATATCGGTTCCCAGATACGCGATCTGAAACCGTTTGCTGACCTGTGCGAAAAAGTGAACCTGGTTCAGGATCGGTTCGAACAAGAAGGAGTTAAACTTGCGCATATAAATGTAGGCGGCGGATACGGGATCAATTACGAAAATCCCGACGAGGAACCTCACCCCGATTTTGAATCATTTTTCGGAGTTTTCGAACAACATCTGGACGTGCGTGAGGGTCAGCAGGTTCATTTCGAACTGGGCCGCAGCCTGGTGGGTCAGTGTGGTAACCTGATCTCAAAAGTTCTTTTTGTGAAAGAGGGAATCAACACGAATTTTGCCGTGATTGATGCGGGCATGACCGAGCTGATCCGTCCGGCTCTATACCAGGCAGCCCACAATGTGGATGTGCTAACATCAGAAAAAAAACCAAAAACATACGATGTCGTAGGTCCGATCTGCGAAACCTCCGATACCTTCCGTAAAGGAATTCAGCTTCCCGAAGTGAAAAGGGGCGACCTTGTTGCGATCCGCAGTGCAGGCGCCTACGGTGAAGTGATGAGCAGCGGTTTTAATTTACGGGAGAAAGTGAAGGCGTATTATTCGGATGAGGTGTAATGAGGGTAAGGATTTGAGAAGTGATAAGGGAAAAGTGAAAAGGAATTGGGTGTTGATTCCTTTATTGGGATAACGCTTTTGGGTTTATTTGTAACAAGCCTTTATAAAAATCGTATTTTATTTTTTAGGCTTTAATCCTGCAAGGTATTGTTTCCATAAACCAAATTTCTCAATCATGTCAAAACGGATATACAGTGAAGAAGAAGTTGCGAAACTGATTCGCCGGGCTGTTGAACTCGACTCGAATCGTTCCGGCTCTTCAAAAAGCGGTGATCAATCAGGGCTTACCATGCAGGATCTTGAGAAAATCGCTGCTGATTCCGGGATTGATCCTGAGTTAATGCACCGCGCAGCCGATGAACTCGACCGTGACGACGCCATGACTGACCTGAAAGAAAGTACCCGTGTAAACCGTTCCGAAATTGTCGCCGAGCACTGGATTAAAGGAGAGCTTACTCGTGAAATTCTTGATGACCTGATCATTGAATTGAACCACCGGTTTGGCACATCAGAGGATGACATCAACTGGTGGGATCGTCTCTGGAATGATTACTCTGGAAAGCCGCTGATCAACCGAACGAAATCCAGTGCCGACTGGCGCTACACGGATGAGATGGAGTTCTACACAACACGCGTCCTGATTCAGCAGCGCGGCGACAAACTGCGAATACGAGTAAGTAAACGACAGGGCTGGAACCTCTCTTGGAACACCGGTGACAGCCATCTTTCTTCTGGATTACTTTACCTGCTTGTGTTTACCATCATTGGCAGTGTGGTCGGTTTCGCAGCACTCGATTCTGTATTTATAGGAATAATGGGCGGACTTGCACTTTCAGCACTATTGGTGCCACTCTCCATCGTAATAAGCAAAAGACGGCTGAAGCACCATATGGATGAAGTTTCTGAAATTGCCGAAAACCTTATCATCCAGGCGAAACAACTTTCTAAAGAGTCAGCTTCAGATCGCAAAACCAGGGGCAAATCAGGATCAAAAAGCACCTCTTCTCACCAACCATCCACCCGGGTGATTGAAATTGAAACCGGCAGTGAGCAGAAGTCATCATCAGACAAAAATCGCCTCAGGAATCACCTGAGGGAATGACCCTGCTTTTATAAAACAGACATCAAACCACCATTTTATCCGCCTGCGGAAGAGAGAGTGACACAACAATTCCGGCAATCATCAGCATGCCGAACAAAGCAATCAGCCATTCTACCCCGAAAATATCAGCGCCGAATCCAATTATCGCTGACAGCACCGTTATGAATCCGACCAGAGTATTGCTCACGGCAACGTAAAGAGGACGGTCTTTTTCAGGCGCGGCATCCACAAGATAGGTTTTCCGGCCCATCCGTATGCCGGCGTGGGCAAATCCGGCAATCAGAAAGACAGATGAGAAAAGAATGGGGGTCTGCCAGTCACCCGGCACAAACAGAAATCCGAGTGCAACCGCGGCGCCGATCACTCCAACAAATCCGCCGGCGGCCATCACATGTTTACTGGAGCGATCGGCAAAACGTCCCCAAAAGTAGCTGCTGAGAACCATCGCCAGGCTGTTTGCGATCACAAATAGTCCCAGGCTGCTCACCTCCGTTCCGGTGATATCCCGCGCAAAGATCGAATAGAATGGAATCACCAGCATCACGCTCAGCAAGAGCGAACGCGCAATGATGAATTTGAGAAACTGCGGCTGTTCTTTAAGCAATCCCCACCCTTCAGTCGCCTCTTTTAATGCCGTACGTGATCCGCCGGTAGCACCGGGTTCCTCTTTGATCATAAAAAAGAAGAGTGCCGCTACAAACCAAAGAACACCGGCCGCCACGAGCAGTATGGCGTAAAGCCCCACATCTTCACCGTCGCCAATGTAATGATACACCCAGTAACCGGCTCCCAGGGATAGAATTCCGCCAGCCGTGGCACGGATAGAAAGCAGCGTTCCCCGTTTTCCTTTAGGGATGGTTTTGGCGAGTACATCTTTAAAACTGACCGACCCTACCCCACTGGCCATACTGAAAAGTGCCAGCAGCAACAAAATGACTACTCCACCCCAGACTCCGGAAAGAGTGACCGCCATCAGCGCCATCAGAAGAAGCGCCGCTGCCTGCGTAACGCCCGCCCCTACCCAGAACCATTTTCGACGGCGGTATTCTCGGATCCGTCCCGATATGGCAAGTTGCGGCAGAAGTGATCCTCCCCGGCTGATCGGCACGAGAAATCCGCTGAATGATGCCGGGGCACCGATCGCCGAAAGCAGCCACGGCAGAACCAGTCCCGGACTGGCGATCTGTTCCGCAAGTTTTGTGCACGTGCCGTTGAAAGCGTTCAGAAAAAAGTTACCGGGCGCTTCTTTGCATGCACTATCGGGAATAGCTGCGCAGGCATTGTCATCGTCTTCGGTTATAAACTCGTAGACGTTCTGAGATAAATCTTTGTAAGGTTCTGACATTCAATGATTTTAGATCTCTTTTACGGTCTTCACTTTTACAGCGTTCTCTCGTATACCGTTCCCTTGTATCCGTCCCTCATAAAAAAACGGAAGTAACCTCCTTAAATCTAACCCGCAATATTCACGAATAGATATATAATTTATTCAGTATTTGGATATTATGTGTCCCAATGAAGTACATAGATCTGTTTCATCTTTATTTGTTTTGAAGGAATTTCCCGCCCAACTAATTCTGAAACTTTTCCTTTTGTTTCATTCGAAACATTGATGCCATATATAATTTTTTTGATGACTGCCCCAGGAATTTGTTTCGCCTCATTCCCTTGCCTTGTTACCATTCGCCATTCACTTTCATGCTGCCAATGCATGGATTTAGTATAGAATAGATCTAAAAACCTTCCGTGTTTTTCGTTCATTATTTCATGCACAACAAATTCAGGCTGTTGTTCTGTGTATTGAACCTCTTTCAGACTTTTAGACTCCTCGGGAATATCAATTTCAAGACATATGCCATTATGATTACCTGCATATTGTGCCCACATAATAATATTTAGTGGATTTGTAGAGAAGCTAAGGACTCCAATATTCGCGACTTTTACTTCCATTAGTTTTGTCACCATATCTTGCAAATACCACATTGCAATATCTTTTGTACCGTTAGGTGTCTGTGTAGAGCTAACAATTACTTCAAAGAAGTTATAAATCTCATGTTTTGAATTACAATTGGGAAACTTTTGCAAAACTAATTCAAATTCATCGGACTCCATATCCTGCAAAATAAGCTCTATATCATTCAAGTTTTTACTGATTCTAAAATATGGCTTACAATCATACGGATCGTTTAAAAGTTCAGGTTTTGCAAACCAGAATCGATTATCTCTGATACAATTGCATCGTAACCTAAATAGCTTCTTTTGGGTTGCAGATAGTTCATTATCCCAGAATAATGGCATATACTTATATAAAAGCATATCTATTTTCTTTATTTCTGACTTATGCAGGAATTATTTATAGGAAAAGGACAAAAATTCCTAGTGGATAATCCAAGCTAAAAATCAGTCAAAATCCGTAATCAGAACTTCCGAAGGTTCTTTCTCACCACGAAGCCTTTCGGATACTTCTTCGGCACCGCGCAGAACACGCAGCATGTTGAGACCCGCAATTTTTTCAAGATCTTCCTCAGAATATCCGCGCCGGAGCAGTTCCGCAAAAAGATCCGGGTAGGTTGATACATCTTCAAGTCCTTCAGGAAGTGTTGGGATTCCGTCGTAGTCCCCGCCAATACCGATATAATCCACGCCGATCTGATCGCGGATATAATCGATATGATCTGCTACCTGGGAAAGTGTTGATTTAGGTGCCGGTCCGTGTTCGTCATCCCATTCATCCATCTTTTCAGATACTACATTTGATAGTCCCGGATTCAGGTACTCCATCTTTCGCTGATAGGCAGCCCTTTCCGCAAAATATTGCCGCCGCTCTTCCGATGTGAATGTCTCAACAAAGGTGACCATAACTAGGCCATCTTTCTCGGGAAGTATCTGCAGAACATCGTCCGGAACGTTCCTGGGGTGACCCGTTAATCCAAGTGCGTTGGAGTGCGAAAACATTACCGGGGCTTCCGATACGCGAATGGCATCTTTCATTGTTGCGGGAGTTACGTGTGACAGATCTACCATCATCCCGAGGCGGTTCATTTCGCGAATCACCTCTTCGCCAAATTCATTGAGTCCATCGTGCTGCGGATCATCCCCGGCAGCATCGGCCCAGTCGAGTGTCCTGCCGTGAGTGATGGTCATGTACCGTGCGCCCAGTTCATAAAACATCCGCAAAGTTGCAAGAGAGTTGGCGATAGAGTGGCCGCCTTCCATTCCTATGAGCGAGGCAATTTTTCCATCCTCAAAAATCCGTTCCACATCATCAGCAGTCAGCGCCAGTTCAAAATGGTCGGGATACTTTTCTACCATCCGGTAGACAAAATCGATCTGCTCCATCGTCTGTTTTACAGCCTCATTTTCCGGGATATTTGCACTTACATACACACTCCACCACTGTGCGCCTACACGGCCATCGCGAAGCCGCGGAATATCGGTATGCATCGGGCGGTCGAGTTGAGTGGTATCGTAAAAATCGAGCTCAGAAAATTTATATCCCACCCGGTTTCGGTACTGCCAGGGAGTATCATTATGGCCGTCAAACAGCGGAACACGTTCCAGAATTTCAATGGCCTGCTGGCGGTACTGTTCGTCGGAGTCGGTGACGGACTGCGCTCCCGCACATGCGGTTTGAAAAAGCAGCAGCGCGGTTATT